>PWNW01000016.1 GCA_003557605.1 Spirochaetaceae bacterium | reverse complement strand
TCGTCTTGCGCTCATAAAGATACCAATGGCCGTTGATGTGCTTGACCTCGGTAGCCTGTGGCTTCTTGAAGTTCCTGATGAATTCGGGCCTTTCGTGCTTCTGTTCCATCCGTCTTTCCTCAACCTAATATTTAGGTTGTGTATATTATGGCACACTTTGCCTGTCCCGTAAAGATGCTTGAGTAGATAATTTGATAGTTCAAAGGATTTTATTGGAGGTCGTGTGTGATTTTCTTTTGAAGAAAAGCCATGAATCAGAGACCTAAAAACTAAAAGTTACAGAATATTACTATGTTATTTGATTATATAACTTTACGAACTGCGCAACTGGATTTTGGTTTCATAGGAGTTGAAGCTCTGAACCCGGAACAAACCGAGCAGGTAATCCATCCACTCACTAATGGGGATCTTGTGATTGTCGAATATGGTTCCCGTCGTGACGGTGAATATCCTCCCACAATCCGAACACCGGTACCGCCTGACATGGTTCTTGGTGAACCCGTTGCTTTTGGATTGTCGGACTCTGGCAATACCGGCAGGAATTTGGCGAATAGGCGTTCAACATCGTGCTCTCTTCGGTATCTGAAATCGAAGGATGCTTCTTCTTGTAATTGGTCGCATTGCTCGTGTCGATGAATGATTGCAAAGGAGTTGCATCAGAGCTGCCTGTCCAGGGAGTTCTCTTCCTGGATGTAGTGATATGCTTGGTCATTGTGGTAGTCCTAAGCATCAGGAGAACGATGGGCAGGGACTACCACATCTTCTGCGCCATCGCCCTCTTAATGCCCCTTTACCTTATCACTTTTTACCCTTTTACCAATCGTTTGCCAACTCTGTGAAAAAGACGGTTTGAGAAAAAAAGCGGATAACCGAATCTCCCCGTGCTTCGTAAGGCGCTGTCACTGATGCCCATCATCACTTCCTGCACGTATAAATGTCAGAAAATAACAGCTGAAGATAGAGGTCTTTTTGAACTACTGTACAATCAGAAACATGTAATCGAGAGCTCGGGAAATCCTCCCGGTTTTTTTTCATGCCCAAGGAGAAATAGTGCCGTGCAAACCGAAGCGACCATGTTCCCGCCTCAGCTGCCCGCGATTAACCGACGGACGGTTCTGCAAGGAACACGGGAAGGTTGCTGCTGCAGGACACTACGAACAACATCAACACAGAGCCATATGCTTCGTGTCATAGAAGAACATACCCGTAGGAAGCACAGCACCTGCTTTCCCTTGATGACATTGACCCATCCATGATTGGGATTCTCGGACTCAGTGAAGGGGGAATCATTGCACCCATGGTTGCCGACAGGAGAAGGGAGGTGCGGTTTCTTGTGCTCATGGCCGCATCGGGGATAACCGGGGATCAGGTGCTGATGACCCAGTCTCAGGCCCTGACGGAAGCCCAGGGGGTTCCCTTCCAGATGATTGAAGCAGCCCAGCAGCTCAACCGAAGGGTATATGACCTGGTGCTCTCATCATTGGAGGGAGAAGCACTGGCCGAAGAGCTTGCCGGCGCATTCAGGGATTTCGGCATGTCAGAGCAGGAGATCACCAGCCAGAGCACCGCACTTGCCTGCCCGTATATGCGGTATTTCATGGCATATGATCCTTCCCGGGTGCTCTCCAGAACCCGAATTCCCGTCCTGATGCTCCAGGGGGACCTGGATACCCAGGTGGTTGCCGGAAAGAACCTTCCGGCCATTGAGGATGCTCTCAAGGCAGCGGGGAATACACGGTATACGGAGAAGCTGTATGGTGGACTCAACCATCTCTTTCAGCCTGCACAGACCGGAGCCCCGTCAGAATACGGAAGCATCGACACCACCATGGATGAAAAGGTCATGGAGGACATCAGCTCCTGGATTCTTGATCTAGTGCAGTAGGGTGCATCAGAATGCCCGTATCGGCCGTACGATCAATCTGTCGAACTGCTCAATTCTTCCCTGTACCCCCGATGCGAAACCCTGGGCCCATGCCAGGGTTCTGCTGTACTGTGAGGAGCTCCAGTATCCGTACCCGACCCCCCGGAAATCCTCGGGCTTGCTGACCCCGAGGATTCGGTACATGAGATTGAGCTCCTCCCGGGAAGGCAGAAACCAGTCATCATATCCGTTGATGACCACGGAGCTGCTGTACTGCGCAGCGGTGTCGAACTCTCCTGCGGCATCAAAGGCCTCTACGACGGCCTGGGTATTGCCGGGGCCTGCTCCCAAGGCCATTGAAGTCTCTGCTTCAATATCAGATGGTCCCCAGCGCAAAGACTGCTCATATTCAGCAGGAGCTGCTTCCAGATACCGCCAGCGGCCCTCCTGCGGTCCCCTGTCATAAAAGATAATGCCTCCCGCAGGGCCTTTGTCCCCGATGGAGTACTCCCGCATCTGATCTTCCAGGGTCGCACACCCCGGAAATGCCAGCATCCACAGTGAGACAGCAATCAGCAGAGCTGTCAGTTTTTTTCTCCTGTGCTTCATGAGTCCAATGCTCCGTTACGGATATGTATCATTTCGCTGTATATCATATACCCGCCCTGTTCCCGGTCCTTGGCGGTCAACGCGGCTATCTTTGACCGGTTGAGGAGGACTTCAATTTCGTCGCCGTGATCCGGATGGATGGAAATCCCGATACTTGCATAGAGCGTGAAGCTGGATGGGTCGGCGACAAACTTGGCGTTGCAAATCTGGGTAAGTTTTTCTGCTACAGTGAGAATATCCTTCCTGCTCCTGAGGCTGTAGAGCATTACGATAAACGAATTGCCTTCTAGGCGGGCCACATGGTCGCTTTTCCTGAGGCTTTTCTTGATCCGCTGGGCAGCCTGCTGAAGAACAGTGTTCTGCTGTTTTGTTCCCGAGGCAGCCAGCTCCCCAGAATGTTCGCCCAGGTCGATAGTAAGGAACGCGGCAACCTCGCCGCTGTAGCGCGCCTGTGATATGGTGAGCCGTGCCTGGTCGAGAAAGAAGGTCTTGTTCGGGAGCCCCGTGAGGATGTCATGGGTTTTCAGGAATGAAAGGCTGTGTTCGTAGTGCTTCTGCTTTGTCACGTCCTCCAGGGACCCCACAAAGGATGAAATCTGCCCGGAGGGACTGAATACTGCCCGTGCGGTGTCCCTGAGCCAGATGGTCTCACCGCTGTGCTGCTCAATGCAGTACACCAGGCCCCGCAGTTCATAGTCCCTGGACATGATCCCCTGCCAGTTGTCGGCATCCTGGGCATCACAGAACATGGAAAAAAAGTTCTCTCCCAGCACAGCTTCAGCATTGGGAGAACCGAAGAGCTCAACCAGGGTGCTGCTGCATTCCATAATGTCGCCGTTGGGCCTGATTCGGTACAGCCCCTGGGGGATGCTGTCGGCAAGGGGTGTGTCCTCTGATACCATGGCATCTGCAGAAAGCATGGTGCGTGCAAACTCAGAATCCTTAGATGTTTCCGCAGCCTTGAGCATATGCAGTATCTCGTCAAAGGAAGAGCTGTCCTGAAGATCCAGGCAGGCAGACGTTCCAGGGAAACTGCTTTCAATCTGGCCATGCTCCGAGATCAGGATGACCTGCTGCTGTGCCTCCTTGATAATCCGCAGGGTATCCTGGAGCAGGTAGGCATCGGAAATATCGCAGGATATGATAATCACGTCAAAAAACCTGTGCTGGAGCTCACTGAGCCCGTCAACAATGGATTCGCACAGTACCACTGTCGTGAAATGGAGCTCCAAATGCTCCAGCAACCGGTTGTGCAGGCCCTGGGGTTCAGCTATGAAGAGAATCCGTATCGATCTCATAAACATTCCTCAGTATCAATACTATGCCCGTTTATCAGTCGGTGTCAATTGTTAACTTCCTATTCGCAAAGATCAACATTGAGTTTTTTGCATTTCCCGGGTAGTATGGGAAGAACATGCAGATATCTGGATGGTATGCTCAAAGAGGAGGAGAAGCCCATGCGTGTCACCAACGAAGGGGGAGTGGTCATTGCCGAAATTGAAGACATGAACCTGAATGCAGCAAATGTGAAGGAGTTTAAGTCACATATTGAACCGTATCTGGAATCGGAGTCCAATATTGTGCTTGACTTGAACCAGCTTGCGTTTATTGACAGCTCAGGCCTGGGGGCGTTTCTTTCAATCCTGAAGCGCCTGAACAGGAAGGGCGGGGACCTGCGGATCTGCAGCATAACAAAGCCCGTACGGATTCTCTTTGAGCTGGTGCGGCTGCATCAGATTATCGACGTCTTTGATACCAGGGAAGAGGCGATTGCCTCCTTCTCCCCCCAGCCTGATTGATATGAGGATGCAGCGTTTGGCCGGACAGGAAGAGAAACTACCGGGAATCAGCATCTGCATATTTATCGACGCCTTCGGGTGGGAGCTCCTTGCACGCCACCGGTTCCTTGACGACATGCTTCCGGTGAAGCAGCCCCTGGAGACGATATTCGGGTACAGTGCAACCTGTGACCCCACAATCCTGACGGGACTGCTTCCCAGGGATCATGGCCATTTTTCCTTTTTTGTCTTTGATCCTGATCATTCCCCCTTTCGGCGAATGCCCCTGCTGCAGCTGATGCGCCTTGTGCCCAAGGAACTGTCAAACAGGAACCGCGTCCGCTCGATCATCGGAAAGCTGATAAACAAGCAGCTCAAATACACCGGCTACTTCAACATCTACAATATGCCCTTCAGCCTAATGAAGTATATGGACTATACAGAAAAGCGGGATTTGTATCAGCAGGGAGGCATCAACAGCGGCAGTCCTACGATTATGGATTATGCCAGAGACCGGGGCATTGACTTCTTCCTTTCAGACTGGCGGGCCTCAGAAGAGCAGAACCTGAAGGAACTTACCCATGCGGTCTTGGATCCCCGTCGTGACTGCAGGTTTGCCTACCTGTATCTGGCTTCCATGGATGCGGTGCTCCATCGTGTCGGCACAGACCATCCGGAGGTGTCCGGGAAAATTGCCTGGTATGAACAGCAGATCCGTACACTTATCCGCACGGCACAGTCCCGGTACCGGGAGGTGCGGTTCTTCATCTTCTCCGACCACGGGATGACCGATGTGCAGGAGACCTGTGATGTCCAGGGACCCGTCGCCTCATCGGGGCTGGAGTTCGGAAGGGACTACGCAGCGGTCTATGATTCCACCATGGCGCGGTTCTGGTTCTTCAATTCCCAGACCTCCCACCGGATACGGGAAATCCTGAAGGGTCTTTTATGCGGAGAGGTGCTTACAGAAGAGCAGCTTGCACAGTGGGGTGTTGATTTCCAGGACCGCAGGTACGGGGAGCTGTTTTTTCTGATGAATCCCGGGGTCCTGCTGCTTCCCAGCCATATGGGAGATCGCCCGATTGCCGGAATGCACGGCTACTCCCCGGAAGATAAGGATTCTGCCGCTGCCTTCTGCTCCAGCTGCACGCTGGACCATGAGATTTCGCGGCTGGATGATCTCTACGGCCTCATGAAATGGGAGATTGACCGATGGCTCTCAGTTCCCTGAAGGGAGACGCTGTACCGGTTGTGACGCGCTCCCGCAATGACATGCCCCTCATCGAGGACACCCTGGAGATGCTTGAGAAGCAGTCAGTTCCATTGTCCCTGATCGCCTTTGACAACGATTCACAGGACGGGACGAAAGAACTGCTTCAGAAGCATGCGCAGCAGGTCCATCGGGTTGCTGCAGGCACCTATGTCCCCGGAAGGGTGCTCAACCGCGGCATGGAGGCCTCCGGGGATAGCGAATGGGTGGTGTTTCTGAATTCAGACTGCACTCCCGCAGACGCCTTCTGGCTTGAAGAGCTGGTTCAGGGATTTGAGGATCAGCACACCGGTGCGGTCTTCGGCAGGCAGATGCCGAGGGATGACTGCAGCACCCTCTTTGCTAAGGATACCGAATATACCTTCGGTGACGGCTCCAGGCAGAAGTACTGGAAACACTGCTTTTCCATGGCATCATCAGCAGTCAGGAGAAGCTGCTGGGAGCAGATGCCCTTCAGCACGGAGCTTCAGTATTCCGAAGATATTGACTGGACCTGGCGGGCGGTGCAGAGCGGATGGAAGATCCGGTACATGGCGGAATCCAGGGTGTATCATTCCCATAACTATACCTTGTCCCAGTTTGCCAGGCGCCATCGGGGGGAGGGAGCCGCGGAAGCCGTGATCTTTCCCTGGTCGTCATGGGAGAGAAGCTTTCTCCGGTATTCCCTGCTTCCCTACATGCGCCAGGTGGCAAGCGATGTGCGCTACTGCATGAAGTACCGGGATGTTCTGCAGGCATGCTATGCACCGGTGCTCAGGTTTGCCCAGCTTGCAGGGAGGAGAAGGGGATTCATTGAGGGGATCAAGATGAAGGAGAAGGGATCATGAGGATTTTCAGCGCCCAGGGAAGCCCTGAGTTCAATGCATATACCGGGAAGATGATTGATGCCCTTGCCGGTGAGATCGAAAAGGCCTCCTCCGGCAGGTTCCGTGCTCTGATGCTCGGGGGCGGATACGGCAGGGGGGAAGGTGCCTGCGTAATCCGAGAAGGAAAGGAATCTCTCTACAACGACCTTGACCTGTTTATCGTGCTCACCAGTCCCTCAGCTCTTCCTGACGGGGCGGCGGGCGCTGCAGAGAAGTATGAACATCTGCTGGGAGTTGAGGTTGATATCGGGAAGCCCCTCACCATTGAATCAATCCGATGTCTTCCCCATGAGCTGATGTGGCAGGACCTTATTACCGGGCATATGGTGCTCTCAGGGGATCCGGAGATCCTGACAGGCTCTGCACCAGCCTATCTGTTCGATCCGCTGCCGGCAGTTGAGGCACTGCGCCTGATGCTGAATCGGGGTTCTGGGCTTCTGCAGGCTGTGCTTGCTGCCTCGGAAATCAGCGGGGATGCGGACCATGACTTCATCCGGAGGAACCTGCAGAAATGCCACCTTGCCTTCGGGGACAGCCTCCTGATAACCCACGGCAGCTACCAGAGCTCAGTGCAGGAGCGGCCGGCACTGCTGGAGCAGGTCATTGAGAACCGCCCGGTTCCCCAGAGTGATCAGATCCTGCAGCTCTATGAGCAGGCAGTGGAATTCAAGCTGAATCCTGATTCTCTTCCTTCCGTCCAGCCGGACCTGCAGCAGCTGATTTCTTCAACATCCCTCTGGAACGAGCTGCTGGTATACCAGGAATCTGTGCGGACCGGGAAATCATGGAAGGATGCCGCATCGTACTGCAGCGATCCATTTGCAAGGGAGAGCCGACAGCATAGGGGGATGAAGCAGCTGGCGAGAAATGCCGTCAGGCAGGCCCGCCTCGGCAGGGTATCAGTGCGGTATCCCCGCGAGCTGCTGTATCGGATGCTTCCCCGGCTGCTGGACCAGATCCGAACAGAGGACCCCCGGTGGATCAGCGAAACCCGGAGGTTTCTCTCTGTCTGGAAGCAGGTGAACTAAGTTCGTCCCCGAAACAGGGCCTTCAGATATCGTTTCAGCAGGGACGCATTGAACCTGAACGAGTCATTGGCGCTCTGGAACATCTCCGAAGCAAAGAGCATCTCTGTTTCCTGTAAACCGTCATAGATGACATCAGCCTCAGAGATCAGACCGGGCTTTGACCTCAGATAGATGCCCCGCCAGTCGGCGGTAAGCTGGTGAAACTCCTCGGGAGTTCTTGCAGGGAGCCCGAAGAACCGCTTTCTGCCCGCAGCGACGGACCAGAGACCGGGCAGCACCTGCCAGAGAAGATGATTCCAGATGGAGCCGGTAATCTCATCTGTGCACTTGAGAACAGACTCCCTCCGGGTGATCAGCTCATCCAGGCTTCCTGGAATGTACTGCTGTGGGATAACCACCGCCTCATACCGTATTAAACCCCGCTTGTTCACAAGGAGGTTGAGAAGCAGCAGCACCGCCTGCACCGGCAGGGAGACAGCGGCCAGGACAGCGGCCAGGATCCTTGCCGGCAGTGCCGCAGGGGAGCTGCCTGGAGCCCGGGATGATTCCACCGACGAAAGCAGCAGGCCGTCGGTGGAGGTGTAGACTGCAGATATCGGTACATGCAGCACCTGGCTGCGGTGAATGATGCACTGCTTGATGTCAAGGGACTTGCCCACGTAGCTGCCCGGCAGCAGTGAGGAGTCAATGATCACGCTTTGTGAATCAATGATTGACCGCTGTCCAATTTCCGCATTGGGTCCCACGATGGCTCCGTCCCCGATACGCACCTGTGACCCGATGTACACCGGGGGCACAAGGGCTGCACTCGGGGAGATGCTGCATCCCGGTCCCGCCCAGATGCCCGTTCTCAGCAGTTTTCCGAGAAACACCAGATTCCCTCCCCCGGAGGAGAGAACAGATTTCAGGGTGTCAAGGTAGTCCTGGGGCTGTTCCAGGAAGAGAGCCTCCACGGGTGTCTCCGGCAGAGATGCGAAATCGGCAAGTTCCTTCCGGGTGCACCATCGCCATCGGGTGTCCCGGGAACCGGTGAACCGCCCAGACTGCTTCAGGTGCTCCGGCTTGAGAGCCGGAAGGGTATTCAGGGTGCAGTAGAGAACCGGTTCATCATCCTTGAGAAACGCCGAGGATGCGGCACGCTTCGGCACCGATACGTTCCGCTTCACCAGATGGTAGGACACCGAAAGGCCCCAGCGCTCCCCGTCTCCGATCATCTGTTCCAGTTCATCGGCATATTGGGAGAGGTAGACCGCCACCTCCCTGACCCCGAGCCGTTCAATTGATTCTATGCAGTGCTGAATCCATGGTTTTCCCATGACCGGCAGAAAGCAGGGAATCACGTTGAATGTTCCTTCCTGCAGGGTAAAGGCCGGCATCTTGGTGAAGTCGCAGATTGCCTTCATGGCTGTTTCCCTCCTTCCTTGCGCATGTTCCGCTGGATCTTCTTTATATGCATCAGAAATACCGCATTCCCGATAATATACCGTCTCCACATCCTCCCCGGTTCCATCATGAGCCGCCATACCCATTCAATTCCCATGCGGCGCATCCACAGCGGGGCCCGGGGAATGGTCCCTGAGTAGAAGTCAAAGAGCCCTCCCACTCCCATGCAGACGGGAACCTGCAGCTTTTCCCTGTGCTCATCAAGCCACAGCTCCTGTCGGGGCACTCCCATTGCCGTGAGGAGGATATCAGGGCGGGAGGAGTTGATCTCCTCAATGACCTGTCCTTGCTCCTCCGGGGAGAAATATCCGTCCCTGCAGCCGGCGATGATCGCCTTGCCGGCATGCTCGACAGCCCACCTGCCGGCTCGTTCCGCCGCACCCGGCTTTGCACCGAGCAGGTAGATGCTCTTGCCTGTCTGTGCACATCTGCGGCAGAGCAGAGGAAACATGTCCGTTCCGTTTACGTTGTCCTTGACGGGAACTCCCAGCATGGTTCCTGCTTTTCGTATGCCTGTCCCGTCGGGGAACACCGCATCTGCACGGATGAGCACCCGCCGGTAATCTCCATTGACTGCTGCGGTGTTGATGCAGTGTGCGTTGACGAAGTGCATATGTGAGGAATGTGACTGGGGGGTGTATGAAGCGGCAGCATCGAAGATCCGCTGCAACGCCTCATCCATGGTGATGTTGGCAATGGGGATGTCCATCAGCATGAAGGTTGAAGGGGTCATGGTCAGTAGGCCCCCCTTCCGGTGAACACTGCAGGAACTGTCTTGAGCAGCAGCAGAATGTCCAGGAGAATTCCGTGGCTTTCAATGTAGAGCACGTCCAGTTCAACCTGCTTCTTGAAATCAATGTCCGCCCGGCCGCTGACCTGCCAGATTCCCGTCAGACCCGGGGTAACCTCAAGCCTCCTGCGGTCCTCCTGGGTATACAGCGCAACCTCCCTGGGCACCGGAGGTCTGGGTCCTACCAGCGACATGTCGCCCTTCAGGACGCACCACAGCTGGGGAAGCTCATCAATACTGAACCGCCTGATAAACCGCCCGATGCGGGTGACCCGGGGATCATGCTTCATCTTGAAGGTCACATCCCCCTGGCGGTCCGCATCCTTGAGCAGCGAGTCCTTCATCTGGTCCGCATTGAGGACCATGGAACGGAATTTCGGGAAGGGAAAGCTTTTTCCCTGCCTGCCGATTCGCTGCTGCACGTAGAACACCGGCCCTCCGTCGGTGAGCTTGATGATCAGCGCCACTGCGGCAAAGAGGGGGGAGAGAAGGATCAGCGCAGCCAAGGAGGCTGCGATGTCGATGAACCGCTTGACTGCCAGGGTTGCACGGATGACCCCCGTCCAGAGTACACGCTTGACCTGCGCCCTGCGGGCGGTGGCACGGCCTTGCTCATACTGCCTGATCATCTCATCAATCCGCTTCTGCCGCTCCTCCTGGTGCAGGCGCTGCTTCGCCGCAGCAGGATCGGTCCTGATGATATACCGGACAACACCTGAGGATGCTTCATCCAGGTTCTCCTGGGAATCGATGATGATGTCCGCATTGGCCTGCCGCCGGGTTCGGGTATCGTCACTGCGCTGCTCCTGCTGTTTAACGATCCGGTCAATCTGCTGTGCAAGGGACTGCCCCGGCCCATTATCCTTCAGCGCCTCCAGTGCCAGGTCGCGAGTGTCCGCATCAATGTAGATACGCAGTGAGGGTTTAATGTCACCGGGTTCAGCAGCGATAACCCGGTATTTCCGGGGATGATCCGCCTTCTGGTCTTCGGATTTCCCGGCGTAGGACTCCAGCTTCCCGGAGAGCAGTGCGGCAAACCTGCTGACCCGTTCCTGTGAAGGGCCCGCTGCAGCTATGATGTAGTCATCCATCTGATTCATCTCCTGTTCCCGAGGGCTTTCATGAACACCTCCGCAGTGGCCTGTGCCGTCCGCTCCCATGAGAACCCTGCGGCCCACTTGATTCCCTTTCGGGAAAGCTCATCCCTGACGGATGGATCGTTGAGCACCTTCACCATGGCGTCCTTCATGCCCTCGATATCATCGGGGTCAACGTGAGGAGTATGGGGACCGCTCACCTCGGGGAGCGAGGCGGCTGTGGAGGTGATCACGGGGGTTCCGCAGGCCATGGCCTCAAGCACCGGGAGCCCGAATCCCTCAAAGTATGACGGCATGATGAACAGCTCGGCACTCCGGTAGAAATCAGGCACATCCTCATGGGCGATAAACCCGGGGAATATGATATCCTGTGATATGGGGGACTCAGATGCAGCCCGGTGTATCTCCTCGGAACGTTCCTTGTCGGGTCCCGGCAGCACCAGCTGCAGCTGGGATTGGCTGGTCTCCCTGAACCTGGCAAACGCACGTATCAGGTTGACGTGGTTCTTTCCCGGGTGTTCAAGCCGTGATATATACAGGATAAAGGGCTTGGTGAGCCCGTATGCTTTTCGTATGCGCTTTCCGGCATCCTCACGGTTTTCAGCAGGAAAAAACCTGCTCTTGTCCGCTGCAAGATGCACCACCGTCACCCGCTCATCCTCAACCCGGGAAAACCTGAGGATGTCATTCTTGGAAAAGCTGCTGACCGTGATGATCTGGTCCAGGCCCCTGATCAGCCTGGGCAGCATCTTCCGGTTGAACACCCGGTGGGAGAAATCATACTTCTCCCTGATATGCAATGCTGCCAGGTCATGGACGGTGCCCACCGCCGGGCACGGGGCGCGTCCGGTGAGCCTCCTGTTTGCTGCGGGCAGAAACAGCAGATCATACCCCCGTTTCCTGCACAGCCCGGGGAGGCTCAGCTGATTCCAGAAAAAATTCTGCATCGGTGAAGCATCAGCTCCATCCACCTGGTGCCAGGATATGTTTGCAGTTCCCTCAAGATAGCAGTCCCGGTCCTGGGCCGGTCCCACCAGCTCTATGGTGATTTGATCCTTCCACTGATCCTTGTCAAACTGGTAAAGCAGCTCCCTCAGGTAGCTTCCGATTCCTGAGCGCCCTACATCTGTTCCGAAACTTGGACATCCGATACGTATCATCCTGAGGCCTCCTCCAGCAACGACTCAATATTGTCTATGAACCTCTCATATGAGAAGAGCGTTTCAGCCCGCTGAAGTCCCGATGCACCCAAATCCCTGGTGAGATCAGGGTCCCCGACAAGCAGCTTGAGCTTCTCTGCCAGATCCCGGGCATCGCCGGGATTCACCAGATACCCGGTCTTACCGTCTTCCAGCCATTCACTGATCCCTCCTGCCCGGGCGGCCACTACAGGCCGTGCACGCAGCATTGCCTCAACCCCCACCATGCCGAAGGGTTCAGGCCACCGCGACGGGACCGCAGTGACCGATGCCCTGTCATAGTATTCCGTGAGGTCCCGGTTGTTCACCCATCCTGCAAAGTGCACAAGTTCCTGGGTCTGCAGCGAGGCTGACAGCTGCTTCAGGTATACCATGTCGTTGCCCGTCCCGGCCAAGGTGAGCTGCACCGGATTTCCCGTTTCCTGCACCAGCAGGGAATGGGCCCTGATGAGCACGTCGGCTCCCTTGCCCCGTATCAGCTGTCCGGCAAACAGGATGGAGGGGATCTCAGGTACTGGTACGGGGCTCTTTTCGGGGGGGATGCAGCAGGGATTGACCACATGGACCGTAGAGGGATCAAACCCGTTGATGATCAGCTGCTCCTTCATGAAGGAACTTCCCACAACGGAGGTGCCCAGGCGGCGGTTCTTCTTCAGTTCCTTCAGCTTCTTCCCCACCGATGCCCAGCGGATTCCTTCCGGACCCCTTTCAAGGAATGCCAGGTCCAGCCAGCAGAATGCACCTGCCCTGCGGGTGCAGATGCGCCTGGTCACTGCATAGTACTTGTGACGCCTCGGACAGTATATGTCATGGTCATGGAACATCCTGACTGCCGCAGCAGAGGGCGATGCACAGAGGACCTCTTGGATATCATGGTATTTGTGGACGAACACCACATCACAGCGGGATGCTGCAGCTGCATCCTTCAGGGACATGGTACCCAGGTCAAAGACCTCGTCGAAGGAGGCATCAAACTCCTGCTGGTTCCTGCCGCTTTTCTCTGAAGAAGCGCAGAAGCAGCGGTGTCCCCGCTGCTTCAGTCCCCGGGCTGTGAGGGCCATGTACTGTTCAACACCCCCGAAAAACCCGGATATGGTGTTAAGAAACAGAATCCGCATATATCCTCCGGTAGATCTCCGCAAGCTGCGCGGTCACCGCATCCCAGCTGTACGTTGCTTCAGCCTCACGCCGCCCAGCCTGGGCATACTGCCGGGAAAGCTCCGGTTTGCTGCTGAGCTCAAACATGGCCGCAAGGATGTCCTCCGGGTCCTCCGGATCAAAGAGCAGCCCGGTTTCCCCGTGGGAAATCACTGAGGTCAAGCCCCCGCGCCTTGCGGCAGCTGCGGGAAGGCCCGCTGCCCAGGCTTCCAGGACCACCATGCCGAAGGGCTCATGCAGGGACGGAAGGATGAAGCTGTCCGCCGCATGATAGGCATCCACCAGCTGTCGGTCGCTGTAGCTGATTCCCGGTATAAGGGTGATGCGGTCGGTCATGCCGGTTATTTCCGCTTCTTTACGGATTGCGTCGCAGTAGCTGCTGCTCGTCACAGCCCCTATGAGCAGCAGGTGGACTTGGGGGATCTTCTGTATCGCCCTGCGGAGAATCCGGACCAGGGCAAGCTGGTTTTTCTGGATGTCGAACCGTGCTGTGGTCAGGAAAACAAACCGGTCGTCGGGGATGTTCCATCGCTTCCTGAAGGATGCTCCGTCCCCGGATGAGAACCGGTCAATGTCCACCCCGTTGGGCAGGTAGGCGGCGATCTTGCCGGGAAAACGGCTGGCCACAGCTTCATACTCATCCTTTCCCACACAGATGACCGCTGCGGCATCATCGAGAACCCTACGTGAACCCACCATCCAGCCGAGGACTTTTCCCCATTCCACAGCACCCCGGGTCGGTTCCGTCCAGGACTCCCGTTCTCCCTGGGGGACAGCATACTGTCCTCCATGGAGGGTTACCGCATAGGGAATGTTCTGTCTGACTGCACAGTACCGGCCGATTCCCCCAAGGCGCTTGCCGGTATGCAGATGGATAATTCCCGGTTTCTGCTTCCGCAGAGCACCCATGAGTGAAAAGGAGAAGAGGTTGCCCGCCTTGCGGTCAAGGATATCCTTTGCATCTTTGGAAAGCCCCAGGTATGGATAGAAATAGGGGTACCGTTCCACCGGTATGCCCTGGAAGGTTTCACGGGGAATGTCTGAGAGGGCAGAGGTTGTCATGATGCGGGGGATAAACCCGTGGTTCGGCAGCCGTAGGGAGATTTCGGTAATTGAAGTCTCAGATCCGCCCCATTCCTGGGAAACAAATCTTCTCGGTATGTGGATTACCTCCACTGGACTATCCATGATGGGGTATTATACCTGATGATAAGGGATTTATCCATGAAAACAGGGACATGATTTTCCAGTCAGCTGAATCTTTCACAAATTCTGCTCCCGTGATATGATCAGACAGGCATGAAATATTATATATTTACGGTAATGCTTGCGGTGGGAGTTCCTGCCATTGCTGCTGCGTCGACCCTCTCTCTGCGGATAAAGCATCTGCTGTTCTCTGTGATGCTGATATCCCTGCTCTTCGGTGTTCAGGCCAGCATCAACCTGATGTCCATGGAGTTCTACCGCGGTCCTGTACGGGGATTTGAGATTACCCTGACGGACCTGATTGCACTGGCGCTGATCATCAGCATGATGCTCCGTTCAGGCAGCAGGATTATCTGGCTGCCGAGATTCTTCAGCCTACTGGCGGCCTTCTTCCTGTTTTCCATAGTGAACGTCCTGCAGTCAGAATACCAGATATTCGGATGGTTTGCGGTATGGCAGCTCTTCCGCATGGGGCTGATCTACTGGTGCGTGATCAACTTCTTTGCAACCGAAGAGTACAGCATGGAGTCCGTCAGGACGCTGATGCGCAGCTATGCGGTTTCAGGGGTGATTCTCGGAGCGGTTGCCCTGAAACAGCGCTACATTGACGGCATTTACCGGGTATTTGTCTACTTTGATCATTCCAACACGATTCCCTCCTTTGTGATCCTGATCACATGCGTGCTGCTGGTATGGTCCATGCGGGAGGAGAGGCTGTCGGTGCCTGAGCACGTGGTGACGTTGGGCGGAACAGCCGGCATGGTGTTTGCGGTGTTTGCCACCAGCTCCCGGGCTGGCATTGTCACCTCCGTGATGGCGGTGTTTGCCGGAGTGGTGATCTCAAATCTGCACAGGTCGGGCGACAGGGCACGGAGGTCTTCGCTGGTCATCCTGCTGTGCATGGTTATCGGCGGGGTGATGATGATGGAGACAGTGGTGCACCGGTTCCTGCACGCCCCTGAAGCGAGCGAGCAGGCAAGGGATGAATTTGAAGTTGCCGCAATCATGATGGCTGATGACCATCCCTTGGGAGTAGGAATCAACCAGTACTCCCAGATGCTGACAGAAGAGGAGGAATACCGCAGGCATATTGTGGTGATGAGAACCGAAGAACAGGCAGGGGTAGCCCACCATATCTATCTGCTCACTGCCGCAGAGATGGGCTATGCCGGCATGGTGTTCTTCATTGTGATATCAGCTCTGTTCACCCTGTCCATGGTGATCGGCGGGCTGCCAATGAGGACTATGGAGCAGCGGCTGCTGGCGGGACTTGCGGTGGGGTTTATTGCACTGTTTGCCATTGGATTCCTTGAGTGGGTGATCCGTCAGTCGCCGGTGCTCTACCAGATGACCGCCGCTGCGGGATTCGGACAGGCCCTGGTGAACCAGGTGAAGGAAAAGCGACGAGAGGCGATAAAGAGCTAGCAGCAGCTTTCTCTTTTCTTTCGGTGTGCTTTGCAGTATGATAGCAGCTAGATGGGCGTGCAGAGGCCAATGCCCTCGGCTCGGCAAAGGGGAGAGACCGGATGGATCGAAAACAGGAATCAGGTTCCCAGGAGTTCAGACTTCCGATAGAGCTTCGGACTGTGCTGAAGGCTCTGCGCCTGAAGCTGAAGTGGCTGATCCTGACTGCCTGTATTTCCGTTGCCGCAGGGGTTGGGGCGGCACTGCTGCTGGGGTCTCAGAATTATTCCTCAACAACGGTGCTGTTTTTTCAGCCCACTGAATCCTTTGTCCCCGACACCTTCAAAATCTTCCAGGCTGTGGGAGAAGGGACCGAGCTTTCCTATGACCAGGGAGCAGGGCTGGTCAAGCTTGAGACCGACACGGTGCAGGCGCTGCGCAATCGGGCCAATATGGTGAAGACCCTTCCCAACCTGGAGCGGCTTCGTATTGAGCTGGGCATTGAGCAGACCCTCCAGCAGCTCGGTGCTGCGGTGAGTGTCGATGTGCCCCGGGATACCCATCTGATGCTCATCACCGTTGAAGCAGCGGAAGCAGAGACTGCCATGGTCATGGCCAATACCATCCGGGATATTTTCCTTGACAGCATCGATGCAATGCTCTTCCTGCAGATAGAGGAGCAGATGAGGACCCTTGATGTACAGCACCGTTCTGCGGTGCGGCAGCTCGAGGAAGCCCAAAAGGAATTCAAGGAGTTTGTTGAATTCCACGACATCAGGGATATCGTGGTAGAGATACGGGCCTTCGCCGAAGAGCTGATACGGCTGGAGCTGTCCCTGGAGCGCAGTGAGAACAGGCAGAAGGTGCTAGTCAGGCAGATTGAGGGCCTGGAAGAAGCTATCAGGACGGCACGTATTCTGGAGCAGGAGGAGCAGGATCAGCAGCAGCAGAAACAGGAAGAGGTTCTTTCTGCCCAGGAGGTGTCAAACAGGATACAGCTTCTTGAACGGAGAATTGAGGATATCAGGAGAAGGAGCACCGATCCGGTGGTCCAGGAGCGTCTTGAGACCCAGCTGAGGATTGCGGAGAATGAGTATGTCCGGGGACTGATTTCCAGGAGCGAGTATGAGCAGGTCCGCTATGAATATGAGATGTTCATAGCCCAGAGCGCCTATGAGGAGGAGATACAGGAGATTGTCAGCCAGATTGAAGAGCTCAGCACGATGCCCTTTCTTGACCAGGGGGAAAGCACCGCGGTTTCCGATTATGTGAAGATGGTCCGCATCAAGCTGATTGAGGCGCGGATGGACCTGATAGAAGCCGAAGCCTCCTATAACGTGGACGTGCGGCAGTATGAGAAAATGAAGGATCGCCACGGAAATATGCCGGAAATGAGGCAGACCTATATCGCTCTCGCCGGACGGGTCGCATCCCTGGAGGCGGAGGTCCGGGGGCTGTCAAAGGTTGTCAGCCACTATGCGGTGATCGCCGATAAGGAGCATTCTGATTTCTATGTCATTTCCGATGCCCCGATGCCGCTGTTCCCGATGGCCTCAAACAGGAGGATGATTGCTGCTGCAGGATCAATGCTTATGTTTATCCTCGGCTTCAGCGTGCTGCTGATGACCATTGTCCTGGACACGAGACTGAAATCTGCAGCCGACGCCAGGCAGAAACTGCAGCTTCCTGTGAGAGGAACCCTGCTATGGGAGAAAACCGGGTCTCTGATGCTTCCCAGGGCGGACCGTGAGTCCTCCCAGATTGAACGGTACCGTATCCTTGCCCGGCAGATTCGGCTTCGGACTCCTGCCGACAGCGCGGTGCTGCTGCTGACCAGCACCAAAGCAGGGGAGGGGAAAAGCACCGTAGCGGTCAACCTGGCTGCAGTGTACGGCCGCCAGGATGAGCATGTCCTGATCATCAACGGACAGGTGAGACGTCCCTCCGCTTCATCGCTGCTCAACTCATACCGGATGCCCGAAAATGCGCATAAGCCCGAAAGCGAAATCGGCCTGGGAGAATACCTGTCCTACCTGGCAGATGAACCCAAGGAGATTATATCAAGCACGGTGCTTCCCGGAGTCGACATGATCGGAGTGTACCAGGAGGCGGTCGTACCCGATCTGCTCCAGTCCGCCCGTATGCAGGAGCTGATGAAACAGCTGAAGAGCAGCTATTCAATAATCATCATCGAGGGTCCTCCCGTCAGGGAGAGTGTGGATTCAGAAATTCTCAGCCAGTACTGCGATACAGTCTACCTTGTGACTGCATGCAGGGGTGTGCGTCCCGATGGGGTAAACAAGGCGGTGAAGCGGCTTGAGTCATCGGGCAGACAGATTGAGGGAATCATCCTGACAAAGGTGATGCCTGCGTTTATCGACTGAGGAGTAGATGCCATGACCAGCATCCAGAGGGATACAATCTGCTACAGACTGCTGCTGTCTATTGGGGACTCGCTTGAACTAAACCCTATGCTCGGCAGAAGCCTGACTGCCTATATGCGGGAGCTTTCATGCTCCATGGGTGCGGTCCTGCTGAAGCACATAGAAAGGGGGGAATCAGTTACGCTCTCCTGTGCACGCAGTATTCCCCGGCAGCTGGAGCGCCATAAGCCCTTCAGGAATCTGCTCGATGAGCTTTCTTCAGCTGAGCTGGAATATGAGGATGTGATGATCCGGGAAGCACAGCAGGGGAGGTATTATATCTTT
>PWNW01000162.1 GCA_003557605.1 Spirochaetaceae bacterium | reverse complement strand
ATAGAAATCCGCAAGCTTTTTGCGAAGCTCCACCATCCCCTGCTCATCACCGTAACCGGTGTAGGTATCACGGGAAGCAAGGCGGGACACCCCGTCATGCAGTCCCTGCACCACTGCCGCCGTCAGAGGTTCTGTGGTGTTTCCGATACCCAGACGCAGAATCTGCGCCTCGGGATGTGATTCCTGAAACAGCCGGGTCCGTCTTCCGATCTCCGGAAACAGGTACCCTGCTGACAGTTTTTTATAGTGTTCGTTCAATCGTGCCATGAAACATGTTCTCCCTTACCGTAACGGGCCGTATTCGTGTCTGTATATGAAAAAATATAAATAATTCCCGGGGCTTGGACAACCGGGAAAGAGATGCTGTTCTCTCCGGCGCAAACCGGAGAGAACAAACCGGTGATTATCCCCGTGAGGGAATCTCCAAATGGGCAACCGCATCCTTGACTACCTGGTAATGCTCCTCCTTCTCGAAGGTGCACATCGGCAGTCTGAAAATTTCCTCGCACATTCCGTACATTGACATAGCAGTCTTAATCGGAATCGGATTGGTTTCCACGAAGCAGGCCTTGAACAGCGGCATCAGTTCCGCTTCCAGTTCACGGGCCTTTTTAATATCTCCGTTCAAGGCAGACTGGACCATCCTCACCATATACCCCGGTACAAGATTTGCCGCAACAGATATTACCCCGTCGCCTCCTGCTTCAATCAGATCAACAGTCATATTGTCGTCCCCTGACAGAACCAGAAACTTCTCATGCCTGCTGCTGATGACAGACTTCATCTGTTCAATGCTTCCTGATGCTTCCTTCACTGCTACTATATTGCTGCAGTCATTCATCAGCCGCACCAGCGTCTCGGTCTCAATGTTTACCGCAGTTCTTCCCTTGATGTTGTATACTATGCAGGGAATAGATACCGAATCAGCAATTGCACGGAAATGTTCGTAAAGTCCCTTCTGGGTGGGCTTGTTGTAATACTGGCTGACCAGCAGCACCGCGTCAGCGCCCGCCTGCTCAGCATGCTGTGAAAGCTGTATCGCCTCGCTGGTGGCATTGCTTCCTGTACCGGCGATGACAGGAACACGTCCGTCAGCAAACTGGACGGTAAGTTCAATCACCCGGTCATGCTCTGCATGGGAAAGCGTAGGGCTCTCTCCTGTTGTTCCACAGGGAACAAGGCCTGTAACACCTGATTCAATCTGGAACTCAATGAGCCTCTTCAAAGCACCGACATCCAAAGCCCCGGTTGCGGTAAACGGGGTGACTAATGCAGTAAAAACACCCTGAAATTTCGTCTCCATAGGTTTTAATCTCCCTCAATAATATTTTTCATCATATCATCAATATGAAACAGTCCGGTCCTTCCTGCAATCCATTCAGCGGCAAGGACAGCTCCCTCAGCAAACCCTGCCCTGCTTCTTGCAGTATGTTCAAGCACCACTGTATCAACATCGCTGTCGAATGTCACCCGGTGGGTACCTGGGATTGAGCCGCCCCTTGTTGAAGAAACATGAAGCTCATCATCGGCTATCCGTCGGTCCAGTGCATCGGTGACTATGCTTCGCTTGGAAGAAAGCTGCTTCAGCAGAATTGTTCCAAGCATTTCCGCAGTTCCCGAGGGACTGTCGGCTTTATTCTTATGGTGGTACTCATGCACCATGCAGTCATACTGACTGAAGCGGTCCATCAGCTTTCCAGCTGCCTCAGCAATCCGGAAGAACAGGTTCACCCCCAGGGAAAAGTTTCCCGACCAGATGCAGGCAGCATTACTCTCCCTGACAATTCGCTCCACCTCTTCAAGGCGGTCATACCATCCCGTAGTTCCTATGACTGAGGGAATTCCCGCACGGGCAAAGGCCGCAATATTCTGCACCGCTGAAGACGGAACGGAGAAATCAATGATCACATCAATACCTGAGACATCATCTGAAAGTTCACGGTGAGTCACCGCTTCGGAAGTGCTGACCGGATCAATGATCACCGGGATCTCATGTCCCGCAGATTCTGCCTTGGATTTGATGAGCTCTCCCATTCTTCCGTATCCGGAAATACCTATTCTCATCTCCTGCCTCCTCAATGGATCTATCCTATCAATTGAGTAACATCTTGTCTATATAATAACAAAATGTTTTAATAATAACAAGAGAAGTTTATGCACCATCTATGAAAATCCCATTACCGTTTTCGCTTTCTTGATCTCCGCTCTTCTGATGCCTTGATAAAATCCGCAAATGAGGCAGTATTTGAGTCCTCTGAACGGTCAGCATCATACTTTCTGACTGCACTTCTCTCCATGGCACGAGCCTTCCTGGTCGGCCGGCCGTCAATCTCTTCATACCCGCAGGAGAGACTCTGGCAGGCAGAAATTTTCTCTTTCTTCTTACCCTGCACATGAATCATCAGTCCTCCGCAGACAGGGCATTTCACCGCATCCTTGTAGTCGGGAGAAAAAACCGCCGAGGATTTGCGAATATTCTCCACCAGCTCCATGGTCATCTCCCTAATGTCCCTGCTGAAACGGCTGCTCTCCTCCAGTCCCTCTGAAATTGCCGCAAGACGCTGTTCCCATTTAGCTGTGAGTTCAGGAGACCGCAGCTGCGGCGGAGCGGTCTTCACCAGCTCCCGGCCCTTTGCAGTGGGCTTCAGGTACCGGTCTTCCCGTTCAATGTAGTATTTGCTGAGAAGCTTTTCGATAATATCAGCTCGGGTTGCGGGAGTTCCAATACCGGTGCCGGAAATTGAACGCTTCAGCGAAGTATCCTCAATAAAACGTCCTGCATGCTCCATGGCCGAAAGCAGGGTTGCCTCGGTATACCGCGCAGGAGGCCTGGTCACCTGTCTCTGAACCTCCGCAGATGTGATCTGCAGCACATCACCCTCCTTGAGTCCGGAGAGCTTCAGCGGATTCACCTCATCCTCAAGATCATCATCCTGACCGGATGCTCCCGATATCTGCTTCCATCCGAGTTCACGGATTTCCCTGGCTGATGCCTCAAACCGATGACCCCCTGCCTCAAGCACCAGCTTCAGGCTGTCGTACACGCAGTCAGGGGAGAGCACCTCGAAAAACCGGTTCACCACCAGTTCATAGAGCTTTCGTTCATCTGCGGTAAGTGCCTGCAGATCGGGGACCTAGTCAGTGGGAATCACCGCATGATGGTCCGTCACTTTCAGGTCGTTGACGAACCGTGAATCAAGGGGTTTGTTCAGCCTCAGGACCTCAACAGCGTGTTTTCCGTAGGGCGTGTCCTTCAGTGCGAGCAGACGGGCAGGAAGGGTCGCAACTATGTCGCTTGATATGCAGCGTGAATCAGTCCGAGGGTAAGTAACCAGCTTATGGCGCTCATAGAGTACCTGAAGCACATCAAGGGTCTTCTTGGCAGAAAACTCCAGGCGAATATTCGCATCCCGCTGCAGTTCCGTCAGGTCATACGCCAGCGGGCTGGACTCTCGTTTACGGGTTTTCTCAAGGGATACCACTCTGACCTCCCGGCCCCTGACTTCCTCCGCTGTCCGGGCAGCCTCTTCCTCGGTGCTGAAACGGCCTGAGCCGTCACTGCCCTTCCAGCTGCCCCGGATACCGGAAAAATCTCCGCGAAGGGTCCAGTACCAGGCTCCGGAAAATGTTTCGATCTCCTCCTCCCGAGCCGCAATTATCGCCAAGGTCGGAGTCTGCACCCTCCCCGCCGAAAGCGGGGTGTCATGTCTGCAGGTCAACGCCCTGGTGACGTTCATGCCCACAATCCAGTCTGCCTCAGCACGGCATTCTGCGGCACGGTAGAGATTCTCATACTCCCTGCCGTCCTTCAGTGATGAAAAGCCATCCTCCACAGCTTTATCAGTCTGGGAGCTGATCCACAGCCGTCTCACCGGCCCTGTCCATCCAGCCTCCTTCATGATCCATCTCGCCACCAGTTCCCCTTCACGACCCGCATCGGTAGCAATGATCAGCTCTGAGACATCAGGACGCTTGAGCAGTGAGGCTATCAAAGCAAACTGCTCCCGGGTCCGGGGAATCACCTGCAGCCTCATCGGTGAAGGAAGCATCGGCAGCGACGCAAGGGTCCATCGTTTGTATGCCGGTGAATAGGAGGCAGGTTCTGCAAGCTCCACCAGGTGTCCCATGGCCCAGGTTACAATATGCCTCGGCCCCTCAATACATCCCTTCTCGCGGCGGAAGCAACCCAGTACCCGGGCAAGGTCCCGTCCGACGCTCGGTTTTTCAGCCAGTATGATACTCTTTTTCATAACCCGCCCAGTATAGCCAAAGCAGGGAGAAAAATACAAGTGAATTGGTGAATCTTCTCAGTTGCGCCGAAGAAATGCTTCCTTGATCCCTGAAAGAGAAAATGTTCCTGCCGTTACTCCCTGTTCATCGGTTACCGTCAGAATATCTGCACTATGATCAAAGAGCATTTTCACCCCCTCGATAAGTGCTGCGTCCCTGCGTATCCGGGGATATCCCTTGTCAGTTCCGTTGGGATTCAAAAACCCTTCCAAGGTTTCAGCATGGAGAAATGAGGTGAAATTCTTAAATCCGAAAAAGGTCCTGACAAATTCCCCGGCGGGATGCAGAAGCATCTCCTCAGGGGTGCCGATCTGCTCAATGCGTCCCCGGTTAAGCAGCAGCACCCGGGTCCCCAGGCGCATGGCCTCTTCTATGTCATGGGTGACAAAAACCACGGTCTTCTGCAGTTTCCCGTGCAGTTCCTGCATCTGCTTTTGAAGATTGCTCCTGGTAATCTCATCAACCGCCCCGAAGGGCTCATCCATCAGCAGGATCTCCGGGTCAGCCGCCAGGGCCCGGGCAACCCCGACCCGCTGCTGCTGTCCGCCGCTGAGTGAACGGGGATGCCGGTCTATCAGATCAGCAGGCAGTCCCACCAACGGCAGAAGCTCCAGTGCCCGCTGTCTTCTTGCAGAACGGTCTATTCCCGTAATTTTCAGCACATAGGAAATATTCTCACCCACCGTCATATGGGGGAAAAGCCCGATCTGCTGTATCACGTACCCGATGCTTCTGCGAAGCTTAATTGGATCCCATTGAGGAAGCTCCCTGCCCTGCACGCATACGCTGCCCTGTTCATAGGTGAGAAGACGGTTTATGATTTTAAGAAACGTTGTCTTCCCGCACCCCGACGGGCCGATGCAGGTAAGGAACTCTCCCTGATCAAGAGACAGGGAGAGCCCGTCCAGCACCGGGGGGCCTCCGTGATACCGCTTGACCACCCCGTCAAATTCAATGACCGCCACTAGAGCAGACCTGCCTGCTCTAGAAAGTCCCGCGCCACAGCCCGTGCATCTTCGTTGAGCTCCTCTACCCGGTAGTTCATAGCAGTCATTGCATCATCGCTTATCGCTCCGGAAAGGAGATTCAGCACCCCTTCAAGCTCAGGGTACTCCTGCAGGGTCTCGGCCCTGACTATGGTCGCAGCCTCGTAGGAGGGGAAAAAGTATTTGTCATCCTCCAGGACGGTAATGTCATGCTCAGCAAGCAGTCCGTCGGTGGAAAATGCATTGATCACATCCACCCGCTGAGAACCGATTGCCTGGTACTTCAGCCCGATGTCCAGTTCCCGGGTATCCTTGAACTGCAGACCGTAGGCTTCACTGAGGGCGTTAAACCCGTCATCCCGTTCAAAGAAGTCATACTCAGCACCGAATACCAGTTCACCGCTGACCTCAGCGAGATCACTGTAGGTTTTTAGCCCGTAACTGTCGACAAACTCATTACGCACCGCAAGGGCATAGGTGTTGTTGAACCCGTAGCGGTCAAGCCAGGTAATTGAGAACTCTTCCTGGTATTCCCGCTTCACAGCTTCGTAGAGCTCATCGGGCTGCTCAATAAGATCCCTTCTCAAGACAAAGAGCCACCCGGTACCGGTATACTCAGGATATATGTCGATATCACCGGAGAGCATGGCAGGATGGAGGTTTGAGGTGCCTCCCCCGATGCCGAGCCTCTGGTCCACCGAAATATCGGTCTTCTCTTCAATAAGCAGTGATATCATCTCGGCGAGGATGTACTGCTCCGCATGGGGTTTAGATCCGACGGTCACCGACCGCTCCGGTTCCCGAGCCCCCTGGGCCGCTGCCCCCCACAGCACAGCCGCTGCCAGAATTATGACAATGAAAACCACTCGTCTGTTCATCTCTCTCCTCCCGTCTGTGCTGTTCCCAGCACAGTTTTACGGATGAACCGCTCCACCCGTTCAAGTATCAGATCCGCTGCAATGGCCATCCCTGCAACCAGGATGCTTCCCGCAACGGTCATTTCCGCAAAATTGGTCGTTATCCCCCTCCAGATAGCCACCCCGAGTCCCCCGGCACCAATAAAGGAGGCAATCCCTCCCAGGGCAATGGTCATCACCACCATGGTCCTGAATCCTGCAAGAATCACCGGAAGGGCTATCGGGAACTGAACCTGGAACAGCAGCTGCCGGTCGGTACTGCCCATCCCTGCGGCAGCCTCAACGATCATCGGGTCAACCTCAGTTATCCCCACATAGGTATTCCTGATCACCGGTATCAGCCCGTAGGCTGTCAGTGCGATCACTGCACTGGTGGAACCGATGCCGGTGAAGCTCACGAGGAATCCGAAAAGGGCTATGGTGGGTATGGTATAGAGAAAATTCACCGCAGAAAGTACAATCTTTGCCGCAGTTCTGTTCCTGGTAATTAACAGGCCGCAGGTGAGCCCAATGACGGTAATAATTGCAACCGCAGCTGCAGTAAGATACAGATGCTCAATAAAGAGCTGTATAAAAAACCCTGATCGTTCCCGGTACAGGGAAAAAACCCGCAGGAAAAATCCCATGGACGTTCCTTAGATTCTTCAGTGAATTCCTTCCATCCCGAAATGACGGACAATTCTTTCAAATACCCGCTGCAGATCATGAAACCGGAGCTCAGCATAGTCATCCAGAGGTGTAGGAGTCTGATTTACAATGACGATCTTTCCGCCATGATCCAAGGTACTGAGGGGAATTGAGGCCGCAGGATGGACCACCAGTGAAGATCCCAGCACCAGAAGCAGGTCCGCAGATGCTGCGCTTCGGTACGCAAGTTCCAGAACATCCTGGGGAAGGGGGTCACCGAAGAACACCACATCGGGTTTCATTACCCCCCGGCATCGGGAGCACAGAGGCACCTCCCCCTGGGAGGCCGCTGGAAGCACATCCTCATAGGACCCCTTGTTTCCGCACTCCATGCAGGTATGTCCGCATATTGATCCGTGGAGCTCCATCACCCTCCTGGATCCCGCTTTTTCATGGAGACAATCAATGTTCTGGGTTATTACTCCGCCCGGAAGATGTCCCCGATGCTCAAGCTCAGCTAAAACCTGATGCACGAGAGACGGCTCTTTGGTATGAATGGTATAGATATACTCCCTGGCATGGCGGTAATAGTAATGAGGATCTCGGGTAAACCAGCTGATATCAAACATTCGCTCAGGATTAATATCCTGGTAGATCCCCCCCGCCCCGCGAAAGTCCCTGATCCCCGAAAGGGTGGAAACTCCGGCACCAGTAAAGGCTGCTGCTGAACGGGAGGACTCCAGAAGGCTGATCAGCTTTTCTATGCCGTTCATGGCACCATTGTTTTCAAAAATGACAGGTTTTGTCAACATCATAAATCATCCTTGACGGACATCCGGAAGAAGTATATAGTCCTGTTTGAACAGAAAAACATGTGAGGAGGCCACCATGGCTTACAAGATTACTGACGAATGCATTGCCTGCGGAAGCTGCCTTCCCGAATGTCCGGTGGATGCGATAGCTGAGGGAGACATCTATGTGATAGATGCTGACCTGTGCACCGACTGCGGTGCCTGTGCAGATGTCTGTCCGACAGAAGCAATTATCAGCTAATACCTGAGTCCATCAGCATAGGAACTCCTGCTGCCCCATGAGGGGCGGCATTTTTTTATGCCCCTTGCCCCGATGAACCGCTTGGTGTACTCTTATCTCCATGATACCAATACAGCCGACCTTCTATTCCGTTTCTCTTATCACCGAGGAAATCAAGCAGGCCCTTGAAGAGGGGTTTTCCGATGTGGGCATTGAGGGGGAAGTATCAAACTTCCGCGGCTCCTCAGCCGGTCACTGGTATTTTACCCTCAAGGATGACTACGCATCAATTTCAGGGGTGATGTTCCGTTCCAGAACCTACCGTGCAGGCTTCATGCCCAAAGACGGCATGAAGGTCCGGGTAATCGGCACTGTGTCGGTGTACAAGCCCCGGGGTACCTATCAGATCATCTGCGAAGCCATTGAGCAGGCAGGAATGGGAGAGATTCTCCTGCGGCTTGAAGAGCTGAAAAACAGGCTTCAGCGGGAGGGTCTCTTTAATCCTGAAAAGAAGCGTCCCCTCCCAGTGTGTCCCACCACCATCGGAGTCATCACCTCCCCTTCCGGGGCAGCATTGAGGGACATACTGAACGTGCTCAAACGTCGTCACAGCGGAATCCATGTAATTGTCTATCCCTCCGCAGTACAGGGAAGTGACGCACCGGGGGAGCTGAAGCGGCAGCTGGAAAAGGCTAATTCCCACGGCAAGGCGGACGTGCTGATCCTTACCAGGGGAGGAGGATCCCTGGAGGACCTGCTCCCTTTCTCCGATGAAGCGCTGGTGCGTACTGCGGCATCCTCAAAAATCCCGCTGATAAGTGCAGTGGGCCATGAGGTTGACTGGGCTTTATGCGACTTTGCAGCGGACCTTCGGGCACCCACTCCTTCAGCGGCCGCGGAGCTGGTGAGTTCAACCTCTGAGGAGCTGCTCGGCACTGCTTCACGGCTTGTTTCCTCAATGGCTGACTCAGTTCAGCGGAGACTTGAGCGGTCCCGCCTGCTGCTGGACAGGTTCTCCCCCCGATACCTGGGCGAGACCTTTGCCGCCCTGATCATGCCCCACAGACTGAAGACCGATGATCTGCTGCACCAGGCTGAACTGGGTATTCAGGGGCGACTGAAACAGACATCCCACGCTCTCTCGCTTCTTGAGAGGGAGATAACAGCGGGCTCTCCCCTGGCGGTAATGGAACGAGGCTTTTCCGTTGTAGTGAGAACGAAGGACGGTAAGGTAATCAACGATGCATCACTTCTTTCATGTCCCGAACCGGTGCACATCCGGTTTTTCCGAGGAGAAGCAGATGCGGTAATACAGGAGAAACGGCCATGAAATCTTTTGAACAGCGACTGCAGGAGCTGGAACAGCTCAATGAACGGATCAAGTCCCCGGACACCCCCCTCCAAGAGGCGATTGCCCTGTTTGAGAAAGCAGCCTCCACTGCAAAATCTCTGGAAAAGGAACTCAGGGATGCAGAGAGAAGGGTTGAAATTCTTCTTAAGGATGAGCAGGGAGAGGATGTGCTCAAGCCCTTAGACGAATAATCATGACTTCATGTGCCGTCTGTCATAGGCAATCACAGCCAGCAGAAGCAGTGAGAACACCGGTACAATCAGAAAAGCACGCTGCAGGTCCCAGCGGTCTCCCACTGCCCCCATGATTACCGGAGTGATGCCGAATCCCGGTATTCCGAAGCAGGAAAGGTAGATAAACAGCAATGTTGAATCCACCTTCATGGTCGATGCTGCATACGCCTGGATCGAAGGCCAGTAGCAGGCAACTGAAAGACCTGCGGTGAACAAAATCAGAAAAAACACCCATAGACCGGTCACAAGATACGCTGTGATGCCCACGATGCAGCCCAGCAGGGCTGAACGCATGATGATTCCGGAGATGTCAATGGTTCTGGCAAGCTTGGACACCCACAGCCGCCCTGCAGCCATGCCTCCTGCAAAACATGCCGTGCCGACCCCCCCTGCCCGGGGCAGAACATCAAAATAGACCTGCACATAGCTGGCGCTCCAGAAGGTAAAAGCAGACTCAAGGGCTCCCCCCAGGAACATCGCCGCACCGAGAATCCAGAACCGTCGATTCTTAAGGATCTGCCCGATATGGTATGCGGAATGGGAGGATTTTGACAGAACAAGGCCTCTGCTGGAAAACGAAAACACCAGAGTGAACACCAGTCCAATGATACCCAGCAGAACAAAAATGAACCGCCAGGAAAATCCTGCTGTAAGAATTTCCCCGGCAATCAGGACCGTAGCGAACACCCCCAGAGAAAAGAAGGCGTTTACATGATTCAGTCTGCTGGGAGCATCATCAGGATGCAGGTCCTGCACAAGGGGATTCACCAGGGCTTCCACTAGTCCCCCTCCTAGGCCGATGCACCCCATGGCGGCAAGTACCATGACGTACCCTGTGGACAGGGCATAGGAGAACAGCCCAAGGGTCACCATAAGCATGCCGAGGGATATGAGACGGATTTTTCCCCACCGGGAAGCTGCATAGCCGCTGTAGAGAAGCATTACCACGATCAGCAGGCTCCGGGCAGTCTCAATGGATCCCCCTCCGGTAAAGCTCAGGGAAAACTCCTGGGCCATTGGAAGAAGGGCCATGGGAGTTGCCACTGCAGTGGATGCGTAGAGAAAAAATGCCCCGTAGGTACCGAAATCAGTACCCTTTACGGCAGTCGAACGCTTCATTCGGGGTCTCTCTCCCCTGTCAGGAATTCTGGATTGAGCCCCGCAAAAGCCTCATGGACAAAGATCCCGTCTTTTCTGATCAGCTCTCCGTCTATCCATATCTCCCCCCCTCCGTATTCAGGAGTCTGAAGGCACACCAGATCCCAGTGAAGGGAGCTTCTGTTGCCGTTGTCGCATTCCTTGTAGGCAGCACCGGGCGTGAAATGAAATGATCCCATGATTTTCTCATCAAAGAGGGTTTCGTCAATCGCCTTGAGAATCCTGGGATTGCATCCAAGGGCAAATTCCCCGATATACCTGGCACCCTCATCACAGTCAAGCAGCCTGTTGATTTTTTCGGTATCATGGGCTTGAGCATCAACAATTTTTCCCCGGGAAAACTCAAACCGAACATCAGAAAAGCTTGTCCCCTGATATGTCGAAGAGGTGTTGTATGAAATATACCCCTCAACGCTCTCCCTTACCGGAGCGGTGTAGATTTCACCGTCTGGAATATTGCGTCTCCCGTCGCAGGGCACTGAACCCATCCCCTCAATGGAGAACCTGAGATCGGTATGTTCCGAAACAATATGCACTTCCCTGCAGCGGTCAAGAAACTGCTTTGCCGGCTTCATGGCCTGGGACATTTTCCTGTAGTCCACTCCGGAGGTCACCTGGTAATAGTAATCTTCAAACTCCTCGGTAGGCATTCCCGCCATATATGCCATTACCGCAGTAGGATAGCGAAGCACCGCCCACTTGGTAGACGGGACCCTCACATGAAGGTGCACCGGCTGGAAATATCTGCGCATATACTCCCGGTTTTGCCCGTCCCCTATGAGGGAAGTCTCACGGGGATTCTCATATCCCCTGATTCCGATAAACGCATCCATACGCTTCATACGGTATACGTCGCACTCAGCCCAGAGGTCAATACTTTCCCGGGTGCTCCCTGTCAGCAGGGTTTTATGCAGGCGCTCCTGCATGAGAGACACCTGAGGATACCCCCCTTCTGCATATACCGCTTCAACCAGCGCCTCCACCATCTCTACAGGGGTGTCAACTGCCTGTATCAGACAGGATTCTCCCTTCTGAAGTGAAACCGAATACTGAACCAGCAGTTCTGCCAGTTTCTGATGCCTGGGGTCCTTCATACATCTCTCTCCTTACCAAAAATCATGAATGACAAAGGTACCTGATTTTCTCCTCTTTTGCAAACCTGGAGTACCCGGACGGAGATTCCAGACAATCTGATGGAAATGCACAGTATGAAAAGCTCTTGCCTCCTGCATATACGGTGGCTTCATGATTGAACACTCCCCCGCTTGTCGGTATACTGGTTCCATGCAGAATATCCCAATAAACACCTATACTTCACCAACTGTCATCCTGGAACTTATCTACCGCCTCAAGGTGAAGGATGTCATGAGCCGTCACCTGTGCACCGCTGAATCGGCCACATCCCTCAAGGAAATCCAGAGGATGATGAAGCAGCGGTCGGTTACCGGGGTGCCAATCGTTGAAGGCAAACGGATTTTAGGCATCATCAGCATGGACGACATAATCCAGGCCCTTGAGGGCGGGTATATCGAAGATCCTGCGGTGAAGCGGATGTCAAGAAATCTCATTGTCCTTGAAGACGACATGCCCGTTTCCTTTGCCATCAGCTACTTCGACCGTCACCCGTTTCGGCGTTTTCCGGTGCTCAACAAGCATAAGGAGCTCGTCGGGATGGTCACTACTCGAGACATAACCACCAGACTGCTGGTGGAGATCAACAAGGAAGTTGATGCCATTGAGCGGCGTAACGCAGAATCCCGACCTCCGGGGACACAGCTTGAAGGAATCAGGCGATACCGGATCATGAAGCATGACTTTGAAAAAGCCGGACTTGCCTCGATGGAAATAAAAAAGATTCTCAAAACCCACGGAATTGCCTCCCCGGTCATCCGAAGAGCAGCCATTGCTGCATATGAGCTTGAGATGAATCTGGTGGTCCACTCCGAAGGCGGGGAAATCATCTCCCATTTCCATCAGGACCGGATTGAGATAACCGCCAGGGACAACGGACCGGGAATTCCCAGTATTGACGATGCCATGACCGAAGGGTTTTCCACCGCTACGCCCTGGGTCCGTTCCCTCGGCTTTGGCGCAGGCATGGGCCTGCCGAATACAAAGAAAGTGTCAGATGACTTCTCCATTGCCTCAGTTCCCGAAAAGGGCACCGAGGCAAAAGCAGTGATCTGGTACCATCAGAAACCAAAGGAGACAACATGAAACTTACCTATTTGACAGAAACAATGGGTTATAGGGAACTGGTATTCCCTGACAAAACCGCAGCGGTGCATGCGGCTTTCACTTCAGACCTCCTAAGTGATGTTATGGGAAATGCACCAGATAACAGTATCCTCATCACGGTGCAGGGGCACAAGAACACCGTAGCAGTAGCCTCACTGGCAGGCATACAGGCAATCGTGCTCTGCTCTAAACGGTCTGCACCTGAAGAGATGACCGATGCCGCCCTCCGTGAGGGGATAGCAGTGTTTTCTACATCTGATAACCAGTTCACTGCATCGTGGAAAATCGCACAGGGGCTTCAGCTGGTCAGGCAATGATCTGCACAATTGATCTTCACAACCATTCCTGCCTCAGCCCCTGCGGCAGCCTGGAGATGTCCCCGTCGGCTATGGTGAAGCGGGCAAAACACTTGGGGATATCACTGCTGGGCCTCTCTGACCACAACAGCACACGAAATCTTCCCGCCTTCGATGTCTGCTGCACCAACCAGGGGATATTTCCTCTCTGCGGTATAGAAGTCACCACCCGGGAGGAGGTGCATGTAACTTGCTATTTTGAAACCCTGAAGACTGCGCAGCACTTCGGAAGATTCATAGAATCCCTGCTTCCCGACATTCCGAACTCTCCTGACCTGCTCGGGGATCAGGTGTATGTAGACTCCCGGGAACACATCCTCGGTGAAGTGGAAAAAAGCCTCGGCCAGGCAGCGGACATTACCTTTGAACAGCTGCTGGAGGAAGTCCACGGACTCAACGGGCTGTTTATTCCCGCCCATATAGACAGGCCCTACTTCAGCGTATCGTCCCAGCTGGGATTTCTTCCTGACCTGCCCTACGATGCCGTTGAATCAATCCGTGTTCCTTCCGCCATTGACACATACCAAAATAACGTCATTACTAACTCTGATGCCCACTACCTTGACGGCATGGGCAGACGCTCATGGCAGATTGAAATCAGCGAGTACTCGTTCACCGCAATATCCGCGGCATTAGAAAGCGGGAACTTCAGAATCTCCCAATGAAGGGAAAATCGAAATCAGGTTCTTCTTCCGAATATCCTCAGGATAAATAGAAACATATTGATAAAATCAAGATAGAGCTTCAAGGCCCCGAGGATTGAAAGCTTCACATAGGCTTCTTCGCTCATGGAGGACCCGTAGGAGCGGTTCCACCCCATAATAACTTGAGTATCCCAGGCAGTGAGACCAAGGAACACCAGCAGACCAATATACGAAATCATGTAGTAGATGGTTTCGCTTCCAATAAAAAAGTTTACCAGGGTGGCAATAATTACACCCCACAGTCCCATGACCAGATACGATCCGATATGGTTGAGATCACGCTTTGTGGTCATACCGTAGATGCTCATGCCGGCAAATGCCCCTGCGGTGGTGAAAAATGCCCGTGAAATGGTCACTCCGGTATAGGCATAGAATATTACCGAGAGGGTAATTCCGTTGAGCAGCGCATAAGCAATAAATGCCAGCACCGCAGAGGATGCCTGCATCTTGTTCAACCGTGCAGACAGATAGATGACCAGGCCGAACTGGGCAATAATGAGAAAGAAAAAAGTCCCAGGAGATCCCGCAAGGGCGCGGAACAGGGACGGGGAAGATGCTACGGCATAGGATACCAGGGCTGTCAATGTAAGCCCCCCGGTCATCCAAAGATATACATTTCTTAATATGCTTCGCTCACGAATCTTCGTCATTCCGAGGATCTGCTGTCTTGCTGATGTCATAGTGATTATCTCCTGTATCTGTCCAGAAATTTAGTACTAATAATATGCATATGAGAACCCTGCAGGGTCAAGTAAAGTATCGCTCGTAGCGATGTTCTGTGAAGGGCACCTCCCATCCGCTGAAGGGCTTCTGAGCAGTAACGGTGAAGCCGAATGATTGGTACAGAGAAGCTGCGGCAGGAAGGAAGTCAGCGGTTAAGAGATAGAGGCTCTCATCCCCCGCCGCTCTGCTGAAATCCACTGCTTCTGAAAAAAGGAATCTTCCCAGCCCTGCTCCCCGGAACGAGGGGGCAGTCAAAAACCACCTGAACTGTGCTTTATTCTCTTCACCCCGTATGACCGCACAGCAGGATACCAGTTCCTGAGTTCCCTCAGGGAATGCCAGCCATATCCGCTCAGTCCCTGCTTCACTGTCATAGTTCTCAGCAAACGCTCCAACAGTCCTTGCCACATACCCTTCAAATTTCGGTCCCAGTCCATATTCCATTCCGTAGACTTCTCCGTGAAAGGACGCTATGCGCCCGACATCACCGGGACTGAATCGAGTGGTCACCTGCACCTTGCGGCGGTCACGTAATGGTATGATCTGCTCCATGGTCCATCATCGGAGAAAGACCGATTATTTGTCAAGCGCCGCTTCAGCAGCCTGTGCAGATCAAATGATTAATTTCTACTATTACCTTTACAACTTTGAATTTGTATGGTATCTGCAGAGACGAGAAATAAAGGTGATTACTGCATCACCGAAGGAGCATACCATCATTACCCTAACTGATTTTACCCTGCTGGAAATTTTTTCCAAAGCAGTTCAAACCTATGGAAGCAGAAGAATATGCGGCTTCATTGCTGATGAAGGATACACCTATGAGCAGTGGGGACGGATCGTCCTCTCCCTGCGCAGACATCTTGCTGCTGCAGACATCCAGCCCGGCGACCGTGTTGCCCTCCTCGGTGAGAATTCACCGCAATGGGGCATGGCCTATTTCAGCATCATCGCCGCTGAGGCCCTCGCTGTTCCGATTCTCAACGACTTCAATGAAAAAGAAATTGCAAACATCCTTGAACATTCAGGGGCCAAAGCGCTTTTTATCTCAAACAAATATACTGGAAAGGCCTCCAAGTTCCTTGAAAACAGTGAACATCCGGCCTTTATCCTTGAGGAGATACCCTTTCAGGAGCATATCGAGGGTGCTGAACCTGACTCCCTTGACCTGGCAAAAGAGCTTGCATCGCTCCCTGTGGTTTCCAAAGACAACATTGCCAGCATCATCTATACCTCGGGAACTACGGGAATGTCCAAGGGCGTGATGCTCTCCCACGGCAACATCGCCGTAAACGCTGAGGTCAATTCCCGGTCATTTATTGAACTGAATCCCGGTGAGAAAATGGTCTCCATACTCCCCCTTTCCCATTCCTATGAGTTCACCATCGGATTCATCATGGCGATTATTGCAGGTCTCGACATTCATTATCTCGGGAAACCGCCGATTGCCAGCATCCTGCTGCCGGCCCTTGAAAAGGTGAAGCCTCAGATCATGCTGTCTGTACCGCTGCTCATTGAGAAAGTGTTTCGGGCATCGGTGCTTCCGAAGATACAGAAAAAAGCACTCCTGAGATTCCTGTATAAAATTCCCACTATGCGCCGGGCAATCCACCGGAAGTCCGGGAAGCTGCTGAAGCAGCGGTTCGGAGGAAACCTGAAGTTTTTCGGCATCGGAGGAGCTCCCCTGGACCCGACGGTGGAGCAGTTTCTTATTGAGGCAGGGTTTCCCTACGCCATTGGATACGGACTTACTGAAACTGCACCTCTGCTGGCCGGCTGCGCACCCGCCTGGACACGACTCTCCTCCACAGGGAAGGTGCTTGAAAATGTTGAGATGCGGATCGCTGATCCCCACCCTGAAACCGGGGAAGGGGAAATCCAGGTCCGGGGCCCCAACGTCATGAAGGGATACTACCGTGACCCGGAAAAAACCGCAGAGGTGTTTACCCCCGACGGATGGTTCAAGACCGGAGATCTGGGCATATTTGATGACGACGGATACCTGTACATCAAGGGCCGGGAGAAAAACATGATCCTTGGGTCCAATGGTGAGAACATCTATCCCGAACTGATCGAATCGGTAATAAACAACTTCGATTTTGTTGAGGAATCCCTGGTTATGCCCTCTGCCGAAGGACTCGCCGCACAGGTAAAACTGGACCTTGAAGCTCTTGCGGAGCACCTGAAAGTTTCCACCGAAGAGGTGGGAAATCATGCAAAAGAGTACCTGGATTCATTGGTCAAGCGGATCAACAAGGAGCTCAACGTCTATTCCAGGGTGCAGAAACTGAAGCTTCAGATGGAGCCGTTCATCAGGACGCCGACTAAGAAGATTAAACGGTATCTCTACTCAGAAGAATCCTCGGAGGATTCGAAAGATAAGCAGTTAGGCATGGTCCCTGCAGAAAAGCACCTCAGCGATATCACCGTGCTGATGGTCATGGACCCCAGTGTTCCTGAATCCAATCATCTTCAGTCATCTTGGAGCAGGATATTCCGGGATTCCCTCAGGAGATATTCACAAAACCTTGTTTTCGGCTATACTGTGGTCACATGGAACTGTTTTCTTCAGACCAGCAGGAGCATCAGCCCTTAGCCTACCGCATGAGGCCCCGCACACTTGACGAGTTTGCGGGGCAGCAGCATATTGTCGGAGAGGGACGGCTGCTGCGCAGATCAATACAGGCAGACCAGCTCTCATCGGTAATATTCTACGGACCCCCGGGAACAGGAAAGACCACACTGGCCAGGGTCATTGCCAATACGACAAAAAGCCATTTTTCCACCCTCAACGCCGTGCTTTCCGGGGTGAAGCAGCTTCGTGAGGAAATCGAACGTGCACGCGAACGCCTTGATATGTACGGCAGGAGGACCATCCTGTTTGTCGACGAGGTGCACCGGTGGAACAAATCCCAGCAGGATGCCCTGCTCCCGTGGGTGGAGAACGGAACGGTGATCCTCATTGGTGCCACCACGGAAAACCCCTTCTTTGAAGTGAACCGCGCATTGGTCAGCAGAAGCAGAATATTCCAGCTTCTTCCCCTTGAAAGAAGCGATCTGGAGCATGTTGCCCGGCAGGCCCTGCGGGACCCGGATCGGGGATACGGAGCATTCCAGGTCACCTTCGAACCCGGCGCCCTTGACCACCTGATAGATATCGCTTCCGGGGATGCCCGAAGTCTCCTCAATGCGCTTGAGCTTGCGGTGGAGACCTCCGGCACTTCATTTCCCCCCGAAAAAGGAAGCGCCATCCACATAACCATGGAGGCGGCGGAGGAGAGCATCCAGCGCAAGGTGGTGCTCTACGACAAGGAGGGGGACTACCACTTTGACGTAATCAGCGCATTTATTAAGTCCATCAGGGGCTCAGACCCTGATGCAGCCCTGTACTGGCTTGCCAGGATGATCACCGCAGGGGAGGACCCCCATTTCATTTTCCGCAGGATGCTCATTTCGGCAAGCGAGGACATCGGTCTGGCGGACCCCCAGGCTTTGGTGGTGACCGAAGCTGCTGCTGCAGCCTTTGACCGCATCGGCCTGCCGGAGGGAAGGTTCCACCTGACCCAGGCGGCCCTCTATCTTGCAACCTGTCCGAAATCAAACAGTACCCTCGCCTTCTTCGATGCCCTGAAGGCAGTGGAGGAAGATCATCGTGAGGTCCCCCCCCATCTGAAGGACCCCTCCCGGGATGCAGAGGGTTTCGGTCACGGCGAAGGGTACCGATATCCCCATGCATACCGGGACCATTGGGTCGCTCAGCAGTACCTTCCGGCAGGGCTCAAGGGCCGGGTATTCTATTCTCCGTCAAATCAGGGGTATGAACAGACCCTTCGCCATGAAGTGGAGCGGAAACGGGAAATCCAGCTGGAAAGCATATCCGATAACTCGGTGCCGGAGATTCTTACCTTCT
>PWNW01000347.1 GCA_003557605.1 Spirochaetaceae bacterium | reverse complement strand
AGATGCCGCGAATTACTGTCGAACTGGTGGAATCTCCTGAAGAAGCAGGTCCCTTCGGCGCCAAAAGCATCGGTGAATGCGCCACAGACGGAGTTGCCGGTGCAGTGGTAAATGCGGTAAGTCATGCCCTCGGCGGAGCTGATTTGGACCGTATACCCTTAACACCGTCATACATTGCAAGGAGGATAGCCGAAGAGCACATCTTCTAATAGATATCATCGGGCGGCAAGGCGTTTCCCTCGTTCCCAGAGATCCTCAGCCGCCCTGCATACTCGTTTCTTCGCATCCCTAAGGTCCCCCCTCATGAGGGCACCTTCATGCTTAAGCCGCTTGCCGTCTGCAAATACGTCGCTCACATCTGAGGGATTGCAGAACAAAACAAGCTGATCAAATATGTTTTCCTGCGTCAGGGGAGTGGGAAGCCCAGTGAAATCAATTACCGTGATGTCCGCCTTGGCTTCAGGGCATAGCAGCCCCGTCTTCATTCCAGGAAATACAGCCTGTGCCCCTCCTTCGGTTGCCAAAGCCCACACCTTCTGTGCAGGCATCACCGACGGATCGGCCCTATGTCCCTTGTGGATCAGGAATGCCCCGCGCATGACCTCGAAGAAATTGTTAATATACCCGTCGGTCCCAAGACCGCAGGTGATGCCGCTGTTCAGCAGTTCCACCACAGGGGCTACTCCTCCTCCGACTTCACAGTTGCTCAAGGGGACATGGACCATACGCACCCCTCGGTCTCTGAGAATTTCAATTTCTCTTGCCGATACCTGCACCCCCTGGGCTGCAAGGATGGATGCATCAAGGAAGAGAAAGTCGTCATACCATTCACAGGTCCTTTTTCCGTAATTCCGTTCACACCACTGCGGCTCATAGGAGCTTTCATTGAGATGCAGCTGAAGCGATATCCCTGCGTCCTCAGCCATCTGCTTTGCTTTCTGGAGAAACCCCTGGGAGCAGGTAAAGGCGGTATGGATGCACATCATGGCACTGATTCTCGGATGGTCCCTGAATAATCGTGCAGTTTCTACGTTCTCTTCCAAAAGCCTGAGCCCCGCTTCATAGGAGATTCTCTCGCATGCTTCGGTGCTTACTGCAGCGCGAAGTCCGCTTTTCTCCAGCACATAGGCTTCAGCAGACAGGCCTCCTTCGGCCATAGGGGCTTCAAGCACATCGCAGAGGGAAGTGACTCCGCTGTCTGCCAGTTCCAATGAAGCATAGGCCGCAGCTGCTTCGATGTCATCTGCAGTAAGCAGGTTCTCCACCAGCGGCCACCAGTAATCTTCCAGGAAGCTTTCAAAACTGAGAATTTTCACCGGAGGAACAATGCCATGGGACAGCACTCCGTAGCAGTGCATATGGGCATTAACAAACCCGGGAGAGACCACTGAATTCCTGCGGTCAATCACCTCTGCATTCGGATACTGGACCTGGGACGCTTTTATGGGCAGCACGTCAATGATCTGAGAAGCTTCAAAGACTACAGCATGATCCTTCAATACGTTCATGCCCGGTGCTATGACATATCCTCCGTGAAGACTCTTCATGCATCCTTCCCCTGCAGTGCATATGACAGTACAACTGACGCATACACCGAAGCAGCGTCCGTAAGCTCCTGGATCGACAGTCTTTCCTCCGTGGAATGACAGAGGCCTTCATCCCCAGGTCCAAACCCGACGGAGGGGATTCCGGTTATCCCGCAGAGATAGCAGGCATTAGTGCAGAAATCCCAGGTGCCGACAGAGGGTGATTCACCACGTACCGCCTGATATCCGCTGCAGGCGCTTTGTATTACCGGGTGGTCCTCAGGCAGGATCCAGCTTGGAAAGAAATCCTCCTGCTCAATCGTCTTCCCTGTGTATGTGGTAATCTGCTCAACATCAATCCAGGCCTTTGCACCGCAGCCGTCAAGAAAGGGCTTCAGTTCATCGATCAGCGCCTCCCTGCTTTCCCCGCAGCTGATTCGCCTGTCGGCAGTAATAGTCACTTTTCCGGGAATTGTATTGAGGCTCGGAGTATCGCAGTCGACATTGGTAACCTCAATTGTTCCCTTTCCGAGAACGGGGTCTTCCGGCAGGTCCTTCAGATCATCAACAGCCTGCATCAGGGGCAGCGATTTTATCAGGGCATTCTCCCCCCGCCATGCGGCAGATGCATGGGCCGCTTTGCCCGTAACCTCCATGCTGATCAGGGCCCTTCCCTTATGCCCCCTGATGATCCTGTTTCCGCTGGCTTCAGCCACCAGGATCATATGGGGCTGTATGTCGCTGAACTCCTCCATCATTGCCCGGACACAGCTTCCTTCCACATCCTCTTCGGCGATGGAGCTTGAAACCCATAAGGTTGCCGCATGATCAAGGGCAAGCTGCTTGAGTGCGCGGCCGGCAAAGACCAGTGCGGCAAGGCATCCCTTGTCATCAACAATTCCCCTCCCCCAGATATGTCCGTCAATAATTCGTGGGTCCAGGGGATCAAAACCCCAATCCTTGGGATCTCCCGGTTCCACCGTATCAATATGTGCATCAGCAAGCACGATGCAGGGACCGCTGCCCGCTCTTCCAATCAGGTTTCCTGCACTGTCCACACGTACTTCATCAAAGCCGAACTCCTCCATCTTTGCCTTCAGCCATGCAACAGCTTCTCCCTCATGATAGGTAGTGCTTTCTATCCGCATCATCTCCATGGTGAAGTCAACCAGTTCCTGTCTATGGGCATTCATCCATTCACGTATTTTTCCTGCATATACTTTCAGTTGATCCATTGCTGTTTACTCCTTTCGGTGCATGCGCTCAGAAGCAAGTCTGACCGCCTTGAATATCTGGTGATACCCTGTGCATCTGCACAGATTTCCGCTCAGCGCTTCCTGTATCTGGTCATCCTTCGGCTGGGGATTCTTCATAAGCAGAGAAAGGGTGCTGATGATCATTCCAGGAGTGCAGAACCCGCAGTGCACCGCACCAGCATCAATGAATGCCTGCTGAATCGGATGAAGCTCTCCTTCAGGTCCGCAAACCCCTTCAATAGTCATGATTTCTGCTCCGTCAGCGGAACCGGCTAAAACCATACAGGCATTCACCGTCCTGCCGTTCATCAGTACGGTGCAGGCCCCGCATTCGCCAATTGAGCAGCCCTCTTTTGTCCCCAGCAGATGCAGTTCCTCACGCAGCACATCCAGAAGCCGAGTTTCGGGAAGAACCTCCGCCTGAATATGTTTTCCATTCACTGTCATTGATACCGCTGTCTTGTTTTCTTTGTGTTCCATGTATCAGTCCTCCATTTCAAGCAGAGTCTCAAGCTCCCTGCAGAGCACGTCCTTTATAACCGGCAGCTTATATGCAGAACTCCATCGGATGCCCGTCTGCTCCACTACCTGGGAGACACAGCACTCAGCAGTTTTTTCTACAGCATCCAGAGATGCCTTCTTTCCGATCAGCATCTTTTCTGCTTCCTTGAACCGGCCGTGGGTGGAGAGGGCGGAACCAATACTGATCCGGATATCCTCAACAATTCCCTGTCGGTCCTGTGCTGAAATGAGGGCAAAACTCATCCGTGATTTTGCCACCGCTGCACGACGGATCAGCTTATAGTATGACCCTCGATACACACCTCCGGCCAAGGAAGGAAATCTCACTGATATCAGCAGTTCATCATTTCGAATGTCTGTCTGCTTCGGCCCGGTAAGAAACTGCGATATCGGCAGGGTTCTTACTGATTGTTCTGAATTCATCAGTGTTATCTGCGCATCCAGGGCCAGCAGTGCAGGGATCGTATCTGCACACTGGGCGGATGTCACAATGTTTCCCCCTATGGTGCCTCTGCTGCGAATCTGCGGAGAGCCCACAGACCGGGCTGCATGATGAAGAATCAGTGATGATTCTGCAATGCAGGAGCTCTCTGCAATATCTGCCATAACCGCAGCTGCCCCAATTTCAATGTCCTGCCCGTCCTGGGTTATTTGCTGCAGTTCTTTTACCCTGCTGATATCAACCAGGGTGATATGTTCTCCCAAGGACCCTTCCCGAAGGGAAATCACCATATCGGTCCCCCCGCAGATAATCCTTGCCGGTGATGTTCCTCCCAGGCAGGAAAGAACTTCTGAAATGCTGGTTACCTGGATATATTTTTCTATGCCCATACTTCCTCTCCCTACCGAGTCAATGCCTTTCCAATTTTCACCCGTTCAAGATTAAACGGAAGTTCCCGCAGTCTTCTCCCTACCGCATGGTAAAGGGCATTTCCAATGGAAGGCGCTATCAGTTCTATTCCTAATTCACCAATTCCCTTGGCGCCGTAGGGCCCTTCCGGGTTTTCAGAACCGTAGAGGTGAAAGTCCACTTCCGGCATATCCAGGGTTGTAGGTATCAGGTACTCATCAAAATTTGCGGAAAGGAGCTCTCCGTTCCGTTCTTCCAGTTCCTCAAATAGCGCATATCCGAGCCCCTGGGCTAAGGCCCCTACAAGCTGTCCGTAGGCAATGTCCGGATTCACTGCTGTCCCCAGTTCATACCCTATGGTAATTTTTTCAACAGTGATCTTCCCCGTAGATTCATCCACGGTTATCTCGGTAATTATCACTCCGTTGGTATAGGTCTGGTAGCAGTCACCCTGCTGGGTTTCCGGATCAATATGGGAAAGTCCCGGGCTGTACCATCCCTGGGCGGACAAATTCAGTCCAAGGGGAAACACACAGTACCCGACCAGGTCATCAAAGCTGCACAGAACTTCTCCCCCCTGTTTCACCAGACTGTCTCCTGCTACGTCGAGCTGCTCTTTCGGTATTCCTGTTTTCTTTTCTCCCCCGCGCAGCAGCTCATCCTTAAGCTTCAAAGCTGCATGGAGAACAGCACGGCCTCCCGACTGTGTTCCCCTGCTGGCTACCGTAGGACCCGCATCAAGGGTTACCGAGGTATCGGAATGTTTGAAGGCAATTCTTTTAATATCAATACCAAGTGCTTCTGCGGCAATCTGGCTGTGGACGGTACGCATGCCCTGTCCCATCTCGGTATGTCCGGAAAACAGCTGAACACTGCCGTCACGGCAGATGGTGATCATGGCGCTTGAGCAGTCAACCCCTTCACCGCCGAGCCCTGCACCACGATAGGTTACTGCTAACCCAATTCCCTTTTTCAGGTATTTTGACTGTGCATTATGTTCCTTGAATGAGTTCCATTTTGCATCAAAGTCTGCCATTCCGCACAGTTCCTGTATCATCTTCTGAAGCGGAGCAGCGATGATCCCCTCCTTCAGCAGCTGACCGCAGGCGATGGTATCCCCTTCACGAAGCACATTATGAAGACGGAAATCCTTGGGATTCATTCCCAGCTCCGCAGCAGCTTCATCAACCATGGTCTCACTGGCAAATACCACCTGAGGTCCGCTGAATCCCCGGTATGCCCCGCCGTATATGGTATTGGTATATTTTGCATGAACATCTGCAGTAATGTTCTCTATCCTATAGGGTCCTGCAGTATGCACCACCGCTCTCCAGTTGCTGAACTGGGCTTTATTGTTATATGCACCGCCCTGACAGGTAAGCTTCGTCTGCAAAGCCTTGATTGTACCGTCCTGTGCAAGCCCCATCCTATAGTTCATCCTGAAAGGATGGCGCTTGCTGCTTTCGCGAAAGGACTCTTCTCGGGTCAGGTCCATACGAACAGGGCGCCCTGTCATCTTTGCAAGCACCGCACAACGGGCGGCCATATTCATGACAGATTCGTCCTTTCCGCCGAAGCTTCCGCCGACGGCGGTAAGCACCACCCTGATTTCACTTTGGTGAAGGCCCATCACCGATGCCACATTCTGCCTGATAGTATAGGGGTTCTGTATGCACCCGTAGACATCATACCCATGGTGAAACGAAGCAGGGGAGACAACCACTGACTCCGGTTCTATATAAGCTTGCTCCTGCCAGCCCACGAAGTAGCTTCTCTCCATAACAGTATCTGACTGCAAAAATCCGGCTTCAGCATCCCCCTTGCGCAGAGGGAAATAGGTATATTCGATTTCATTGTCCGGCACATCGGGATGCACAGCAGAAACCCCTTCCTGCATTGCCGCATCAAGGCTCCACAGCCCTTCGAGCTCCTCATACTCAACCTCGACAGCACGGGCAGCAGCTTCTGCAGCTTCCCGGGTCTCTGCAGCGGCGACGGCAATCACATCCCCGGTATACTTGGCCTCCTGGTCCGCAAATGCAGGAAACCTGCCGAACATTTCATTCGCTCCCGGGACATTCTTGCTGGTCGCAACTGCGGCAACCCCGGGAATCCTCAATGCCTTTTCTATATTGACAGCCGTAATTCGAATATGAGGCTTCGGAGCATACACCGACTTGGCATACAGCTGCCTCTCCATCCGGAAGTCAGCTGAAAATACAGCCTTCCCGGTAACTTTCTCATATCCGTCGACTCGCAGGCAGTTTTTTCCGACATAGGTACCCTGCATCATCAATCCTCCCTTGCATACTTCGTATGGTGATACCATACTAATACTTGTACATACATGTTGTCAATGAAGAATTGCTGTGGTTTTAAAATCAGCTGAGACAGAAAAAAAATCCGTTATTATCCTTCTGCTGACGGAAGGGTTTCCTTGCTGTACCGCCAGTAATAATGCTTCTCATTGCTGCCGGGCTGGTGTATGATGTGCTATGGTAACACAAGATCTAGTAAAACGAATGCCGAAGGTGGAACTCCATGATCACCTGGACGGGGGCTTGCGGCCTGAAACAATCATTGAATTAGCACGTTCTCAAAAAATTTCTCTTCCTGCGGAGGAACCAAAAAAGCTTGCTTCCTGGTTTCATCGCGGCGCCAGGCAGAAAAGCCTGAAACTTTACCTTGAAACCTTCGAGGTTACTCTTTCAGTGCTGCAGACTGAAGAGGCACTGGAGCGCTGCGCCTATGAATCTGTCTTAGACCTTTCAGGTGAGCAGGTTGTCTATGCGGAAATACGGTTTGCCCCGATGCTCCATCTCCGGGAGGGGCTGAATGTTGAGACTGCGGTAACTTCGGTGCTGAGGGGGTTGGATCAGGGAAGAAGAGAAACGGGCATGGAATACGGACTGATTCTCTGCGCACTTCGTGACCAGGACCCTTCAGTTTCCCTTGCAGTTGCTGAACTGGCAGTTGCCTTCCGCGACAGGGGAGTTGTTGCCTTTGATATTGCAGGAGATGAGTTCGGTCATCCCCCAAAGCGCCATATTGAAGCATTTCAGTACATAAGAAACAGAAACTTCAACATTACGATTCATGCCGGTGAAGCATTCGGTATTGAATCTATATGGCAGGCAGTTCAGATATGCGGAGCCCATAGAATCGGCCATGGGACCAGACTTATTGAAGACATCAGCTTCCGGGGAACATATATTGAGAAGATGGGCTCGCTGGCCCATTTTATCAAGGACAAGCGTGTACCCATGGAGATGTGCCTCTCTTCAAATATCCAGACAGGAGCCGCTTCATCTATAGATGAGCATCCCTTTCATCTCTACTTCAGAAACAATTTTCGGGTGTTTCTCTGCAGCGACAACCGCCTGATGAGCGATACATCTCTTACCAAGGAGTACAGCCTGGCATCCCGGCATTTCAGTTTGAGTCTCGGTGATCTTGAAAAAATTGCGATCAACGCGATGAAGTCTGCATTCATACATCATGATGAAAAAATCAGAATCATCTACGATATTATAAAGCGGAAATGTTCTGCACTGAAGGCTGAAATCGCCCCTAGCTGAGTTTAAAAAAGGCTTTCATCTCCTCAATGTCACGGTCATTCAGAATATGGGGACTCCCAATTCTGCTCCCCCAGAGCGCAGAGCGCATGCTTGCTTCAGCCACCTCTATCCTGTCAAGGACCTGAAGCAGCGAGGTGCCTGCTGCAACCATTCCCCCATGGGAGATAAGCAGCACAGGGCAGCTTTCACTCAGCTCTGCTGCACATGACAAAGGATCTGACAATGCCCTGATGAAATCAATCTGCTTGATGTCACGCAGAAGAACATACCCCTCAGTCAGTGTTCTTGCTGAATATTCAGCATCGGTTATGGCAAATGCTGCTACTGAAGGGGCTAATGAAGTCATTACCGAAGAAACAACCTGATCGGTCTCATAAATCCCCCGGTGCAGGGCGGTCCAAAGATCAGGCTGCTTTCCCGGTTCGATGCACTGCCCTTGAACCAGCACAGTGTCCTCCGGTGAAAGCCTGTACCGGTCGCCTCCGAAGGGGGTAATGAGAAATGCATCATCTGAAACCCGAATGCTCAAACTCCCAAGCGAACTGGTCATTAACCCCCTGGCATATGCTCTTCTGACCATGCCGGACAGCTGAACCCGCTTGTCATACTGATCGTCAGAAGGGTGCACTTCTCCTGCCGGATAGGAAAGCTGTGCGGCAAGCAGGCGATGAGCATCCTCTTCAGCCTGTTTGACTGGGCCCAGGACTGAAGCCTCTATCAAGGTGCTGGAGCAGACATTCAGTGCCTCAAAGCGCTGAAATGCATGCAGCAGATCCCGTCCGACCGCAACAGCACCGTGATTGTCCAGAAGAAGCACATGATTCCCTTTGTGAGCCTGATGTTTGAGTTTTTCTCCAAGAAGATCACTTCCCGGGGCAGCATACCCTGTCATAGCAGCTTCCCCGCATTCCAGGTACACCTGGGGGATACATTTCAAATCAGGAGCCTCCCGGATCATACAGAACGCGCTGGAGGCCGGGGCATGGGCATGGACAACTGCCCTGACATCCTTCCTTGCTTCGTAGAGCCCTTTGTGAAATGCCGTTTCAATGGATGGTGAATGCTTTCCGGAGGTTGTTCCTTTGGGATCTATGCTTATGATATCTTCAGGGGTCAGGTTTGACTTATCCATGCCCCCGGGGGTAATCCAGATGCTGCCCTGTTCATCAAGAACAGAAAGATTCCCTCCGGAGGTAGTAGTAAGTCCCGCTGCATAAATCCTGCTCATCAGACGGGAAAGCTGCTGAGCAGGTGCCTCTTCGGCACAAGCCGCTTGGTGCTGTACTCTGCTTTTCATGAAAGATCTCCATTTAAGCTCAGATCATGCTGTATTCTTTGATGCATGCTATCTCTTGCTGATGATTCCCATCATGACTGCCCTGCGCTTGAACAGGAAAGCAAGGAGAACCCCTGCAGCGATCATCAAAGCACTGAACAGCTGCCCCATGGAAATATTCAGCAGGGAATGAAATACCGCAGCAGGCTCCTGTTCTCTCCCCAGAGCTATAATAAATCCAAGCTCGCTGTCCGGCTCCCGGAAATACTCAGCAATAAACCGTGCTGCTCCGTAGCCCACCAGATACATGCTCAGCATGAATCCAGGATAAGCGGAGCGTTTCCTGATAATAAACCACAATACAACCCACAGCAGAATTCCTTCCAACGCTGCCTCATAGAGCTGAGAAGGATGCCGAGGAAGATTCACCATCCCCCCCGTCTCATAGGAAATCCCAACCGTGTCAGCAATGTCCCGAACCCACCCGTGCCTGGCGGAAAATCTGGGAGCAAAAGGAAACACAACACCCCATGGCATGGCAGTAACCCTTCCCCAGAGCTCTCCGTTGATAAAATTACCAATCCTTCCAAAGGTATATCCCAAAGGAATTGCTGCCGTGAACAGATCTGCCATCTGGAGAAATGAAATCTTCTGTTTTCTGCAGTACAGCAGGCCGCCGACAACAGCACCGGTCAAGCCTCCATGATAGCTCATCCCTTGAAACCCCACAAACCGTCCGGAACGAAACGGCCAGAACACCATCCAGGGATTTCTCAGATAATACCCCGTAGGATCATAAAAGAGTGCAGCAAAGAGCCTGGCTCCAAGCAGCAGACCGATAATAGTCCACATAAACAGCGACGCCATGTCGTCATGGGTAAACCCAAGATCATCTTTTCGTACCTGATACATTACCAGCACATAGGTGAGCCCGAAGGCAACAAGATACATCACTGAGTACCATCGTATTGGAAGACCAGGTATCACAAGGGGAGATATCCAAGAGGGAAAATTAATATACAAATGCATAACCGCTCCATTACCGGGCTTTTCGCCTGGAAAACATTAATACTGAGCACACAGCCAGGTCTGCAAGTGCAATAATGCCAGTAACCATAAACTCTGCTCGATAAAATATGGGATGGGTGAGGGAGCTTCTCAGCAGCAGCACTGCTGCTGCAGTTCCCAAGACAGCTTGAAATCCCTTTGCCATCACCATTACTGCATACAGAACCCGATTCACCTTGTCTCCTAGTTTCCAAATCAGGAAAAAACCAGCAACTACTGCAAGGCCGGGAGACATAATGTACAGTAAATATACTGCCGTTGCATAGCTCCTATCAATGTTTAATGCTGCTGATGTTACGTTCCAGAGCAATCCAAACCGAACCGTTTCCCAGATGAAAAACATCAGGTCCCTTTTTCTCCTGCGGGTTTGTGCATGAAGTAAATCCATAGAATCCAGTGTAAGCATCGATTTGAATGTGGTCAATAGAATATATATTCAGTATACTTTGTACATGAGAAAAGAGATTTTTGGTTACATAGTAGTATTCAGTGTCATTCTGGTTTCAGCACTGGTTTTTATTATCCCGGGTGTTGAATCATCTCCGCTTCCCGGCGAAAACCTGCTCTCATTACTTGGGGAGCCCGCAGATGTGTCCGAAGGGTTTAATCTGGAAGAGCAGCTGAATCCCCAGCGGCTTCCGTTTCAAATGCCCCAGCAAATTCAGAATCAAAACAATCCAGATGACTCAATAGGTGAAAACCTGAGAAGAATTGAAGAGCTCTATCGGTTCATTGATAAAAACTTCATCTATGAGCTCGACCATGAGGAAATGTATGAAAAACTTATCAATACCTTGTTCAGTGCTCTCAACGACCCCTATTCCTCATATATTCCTGAAGACAGAGCTTCCAGAATCACCGATACAACCACCGGGGTGTACGGAGGAATCGGTGCCTATATCTCAAAGCCTGATCCGGCGTATCGGGACGAAAACCCCTCAAGTTATATGGTCACCATTGTAGCTCCCTTCCAGGGTTCTCCGGCCCACCGGGCAGGACTGCATGCAGGTGATCTGATCTCACATATTGACGGAGAGGAGACTGCAGAGCTCACCGCAGAAGAAGCTTCCAGACTTCTTCGCGGTCCGGAGGGCACCGAGGTCACCGTAACAGTCTATAAGAGTGAAGACCTCAGTTATGATGTCACCATCATGAGGGAAATAGTTGCAGTTCCCACTGTTGAATACGATATGATTGATTCGACAGGGTACATGAAGATTATTCAGTTTACCCCTGTTACCCCGGAAAAGGTAATGGAAGCTATAAAATTCTTCCGGGAAAATGATTATGATTCAATTATTATTGATATGAGACAGAATCCCGGCGGAGAATTCTCTGCGGTGAGACGTATAGCAGACTATTTTCTCCAGGAAGGAGTGATAGTCAGCACCGAGTCACGTGTTCCAGGTCAGAGCAGAATCTACCGTTCCACCCCCTTGATACAGGTCCCGCCGGAAATTCCCATTGTCGTGCTCGTTGACGGCGGTTCAGCATCGGGTTCTGAGATTCTTGCCGGAGCCCTGCAGGATAATGGAAGGGCCGTTGTGGTTGGTGAGAACACCTTCGGCAAAGGGTATGTTCAAGGCGTGTTTCCCTTTGAGAGGGACTACTTTAAAATCACTATTTCCCGGTATCTGACGCCCCTGAACCAGGACATTGAAGCATCCGGCATTACTCCCGACATAGTTTCAAAGGCTCAGCGGCTTTCTGATGAAGAAGCTAAGGCAGCTACAGATTTACGAAGAAGCAGGAAGCTTGAGCAGTTTGCAGATGAGCATCCTGATATGGATTCAGCACCGAAAGAAGATTTTGTCAGAACTCTTCAGGAAAAGGGATATGAACTGGCTGAACGGTATCTTCATATGCTTATTCAGCAGGAATACTACAGCAGAAAGGACTTTCCCCCTGTCTATGACCTTACCTTTGATGAAACCCTGAAGAGGGCCCTCGAAGTATTGAAGGAGTAAAGGAGAGCTGTCATGACAAGGCAAATCGGTATTGAAACGAAAAAGCATGTGGAAATGGCGGAGATCACAACACAGGTCAGAAGCATCGTCCACGAAGCAAATGTCGATGAGGGGTACTGCATGGTGTTTGTGCCCCATACGACCTGCGGAATTACGTTAAATGAAAATGCCGACCCTGATGTTAAAAGCGACATCATCAAGGAGATGAACAAAATTGTTCCCCTTGATGACGGATATGCTCATCTGGAGGGAAACTCCGCTGCGCATATTAAGTCGGTTATGACGGGATTTACCGTGATGATTCCCATCGTGAAAGGAGAAATGGCGATCGGACAATGGCAAGGCATTTACTTGTTTGAATTTGACGGCCCCCGAACAAGAAGAGTCATTATTCAGGTAAAGGAACAGTAGCAACATGCGGCCGGCATCCCTGCCGGCCGATTTCTCTTTTTCCTGTCAGTTACGTGATTAGTTGAATGCATCTATTAGCTGCAACGTAACAAGTATCGAACTGGAAATGTTCCCCACTGCTCCAATGACCTCAAGCAGGCTGTTCTTGAAAGAAATTCCTGACGGAATCTTAATTTCCCTTTGAGCAAAAACAATGTCCCCCGGCTGCAGCGTTTCTCTCGCAAGGGTTGTTCCGCCGAAGAACGTCTTTTCCCCCCTGATAATCTTGCCGTTCATGCGGACGATAAGTATCACATGGTTTCGTGTATCTATGGATCCCACATCATTCAGATAGCTTCTGACAGTTCTGTCCGGATCATAGGGGACTGCTAGTCCGCTGTTAATATCTCCCATGACACTCACATACCCAGGTACTTTGGGCACAAAAATACTGTCTCCGTCCTCAAGGATAATATCATCAACCGTACCCCTGATTTTGGCTGGATCATCAATCGTTCCGATACCGAGGGCAATACGTCCGAACATGTCATCGGAAATCTCATAAGCAAGATCAAGGATCGTCCTCTGCTGCAGAATCTGATTCTGAAGAGAAACCTTGAGATCAGCACTTATAGACTTAACAGCAATTGCTTCTGAAAGCTGGTCAATCTGCCGCTCAAGCTGAGCTGCTGAACGCTGAAACTGCAGGGTCTGTTCCTTTCTCACCGATTCACGGATTATGACCATACCTTGGGAGTACGCAAGGTCACCAAAACCTCCTGCCTTCTCCAGGGCATCGGAAAGCCGCATTCCGGGAGTTATTTGAAACACCCCAGGCTGAGCAACTGATCCCAGTATTTTAATGCTGCCGTCATCATATGCAGCCGCTTCATTTCTCACTACTACTACTTTATCGCCGGGCTTAAGTTTGATGTTTTTTGTCATGTCAGCTCTAACCAGCAGGTCCCTCAGCAGTATGATATCGAAGGTATCGCCATCACGGATGATTCTTGCCTGAAAAACCGAGGGGTTGGTTACATTTCTGTTTGCCAAAACATCGAGAAGAGAGATTCCCTCCCGAAAAGCAGTAATACCTCCTGGAATATCACCGAAAACCTGAATCGGCGCTTTCGGCAAGGTTACTTCCTTTCGGTAGAGCTCAACATAATCCATGAAGTTCAGCCGAATATCCTTTCCGCTGTCAGGATCAAGAACCTCTGAGGGCTTAAACACAATATGAGCCTGGTCTTCGCTTTCTGGAAACATTCTGACAATAGTACCGAATTCAAGGTCCGTGTCGGGACGTATCCGGGCTTTTTCCAGCAGTTCAGAAAGAAACTGAGTTGACTGAAGAGAATACACTCCGGGAAACAGCACATGCCCTTTCACGGAAACCAAATCTGCCCTGGCGGACCTTCCAGCAGAAAACAGCAGAAGATCACCGTTGTGCATTTGAGTTCCAAGAAAGTCCTGGCTCAAAATACTCCCTTCAGATACGCTGTATCCATCTCCTGTGCGACGAAGCAGGGTGCCCTTTTCCCGTGACCCGCTGAGACTGACACCTCCCGAAAAAAGCAGCAGGTCCTCAATTGTTTCGCCGTCAGCCAGCTCATAAATCCCGGGACGGACAACTTCACCGCCGCTGGCGGCAACCGTTCCAACCGGTGGGACAATGATTACATCTCCCTCCTGAGTGACTGGAAGCTGCCCTCTGCCGAAAATAAAAATATCATAGAGATCTGCCTTAACAATTGATCCGTCTCTCCGCATGATCCTGATATCACGCAGGGATCCTTCACGGGAAACTCCTCCAGCTTCACTGAGGATGTCAAGAACATTCCAGAGACTGGTAGCAGTAACAACTCCAGGGTTTCTTACAAATCCGCTGACAAAGACAGGGATCTGCCTCACCTCAGCCGGTACGATGTCCACCTGAAAATTTCGAAATCTCCGCTTCAGCTGGTCGGTGACAACCTCGGTCACTCTCCCAATAGTGCTTCCCCATACTGAAAGTCTTCCCAGGGGAGGGAAGAAGAGCCTGCCGTCCTCTGCAACAGCAACTTCATAGATGCTTTGCAGCTCACCGAATTCAACAGGATCTCCCCAGATATACACCCTCAGGGTATCTCCAGGACCAATGACGTAGTTTCTGTCTATGGGCCCAATGCCTGCAGGGCTCCATGCGCCGAACAGTTCATATCCGAACTGACGAAGGCCCTTGGACGAATCAATACCAATGTCCTGATATACCTGTTCTATAGGACTTGGCACATATTCGGTCTTTTGCTCCGTCGGTCTTTGGGACACCTGGGATTCTCTGATCTCCTCAGCAGCCTGTTCAGGTTTTTCTGCAGGGAGAAGCCTTGAAATTTCATCAGCAGAAACCCAACTACACCAGAAAACAGCAAAGGTTAAAAGCAGCAGTATCTTTTTCATGACGGTATGATTGTAAACTATAAGAGCTCAGGTATCAATAGAATAATCAAATGCGGTATGATATACTAGGTAATATCGGAAGAAAAGACATTCAGTTTTTCCCACAAAACAAAATTTTTTTAAAAAAACTGCAAAAAATACTCAAAACTACTGATTGCGCACCATTGTAATTCATACTATTATCATTACAATACAATTCCAATGATGCTTAGGAACAGAACTATGAACAAAATTCTTATGATTTCTACGCCTCTTCTGGTTCAGCTGGTATTCCGCGATGCTCTACCCCGCTGTGTACAGATTAATGCAAAGTCTCTTTCTGAAGCTGAAGACGTATGCAGCAATATTCATCCGGACATCATTGTGATGTATTTGGAGCACATGAACGAAACCCTTGAAACAGCCCTGAAGCGATTTAGAAGCCGTAAAGACCCGCCAGTTCCGCTGTTTATTATATCAAAACCGAAACCCCTTGATTTCGCGCTGGAGCTTTCCTGTCTTGATGATGTTCACTACATACCCCTTCCTCTGGATGAGATGCAGCTGAAACTTAAGGTGATCAGAACGGTAGGAACAGCTGCCTCATCGGTCAGTGAGCCCAATCCAGTACTTCACACCCTTTCTGCCCAGCTCATCGGTGCAAGCAATGCCTTGCAGCAGGCTAAGGACCTTATCTGCTCCTATGCAGGGTCTAATGAACATATTCTCATCATCGGTGAAACAGGAACTGGAAAAGAAATTGCTGCAAAGATGATTCATGAGCTCTCACGAAAGCATTCACCATACCGCTGCATCAACTGTTCAGCTTTGTCCGAGGGACTGGCAGAAAGCGAACTGTTTGGGCATGTAAAAGGCGCTTTCACCGGTGCAGATCAAAATCACAAAGGATATTTTCTCACCTGCAGCAGCGGTTCTCTGTTTATGGATGAAATTGGTGATCTTTCACTGAATCTGCAGCCTAAACTGCTTCGGGTTCTAGAGGAAAAACACATCAGCAGGGTAGGCGACACCCGCCCTGTACAAGTGAATACCCGAGTAATAACTGCGACAAACAGAAACCTTGAAGCTCTCATTGCAGAGGGATTGTTCAGAGCAGATTTGTATCACCGCATCAGCACACTTCAGATTCACATACCCCCTCTTCGGGATAGAACTGAAGACATTCCTTTGCTGGTGAATCATTTTCTGCGTGAATTCCCGGGAATACGGTTTACCCCGTCTGCCATTGAGGAGCTGCAGAAATATCACTGGCCGGGCAATGTCCGGGAGCTGCGAACAGTTGTGGTCCGCACGTGCATCCGCTTCTGCGCCGAACAGTCAGAGAAGAACTTCGTGTCTGCAAAGATAATACGTAAGACTATGTCACAGTTTTTTATGCATCATAAGGTTTAATGAGGAGAAAGAACATGGAAGAAAAGACAATCAACTGGATAGGGGATATTGATCATATCAGCGGTTTTCTTTATGAGCTGAACGCGGAATACCCGGAACTGAAAGTGGTTCAAACAGAGCAGCCAATGGACAATCTTGAAACTGATCTCTATATTGTTGATTTCAGTATATATCCCTGCTTTGCTGACATACTGGATAACGGTCTAGCCCCCTGCATTGTATTCGGAAACAGCCCAAACGTGTTTACCAGTTCCGTCATGTCCGGATTCTGTGATGCTGTTGCTCTGCCGATGAATAAACATGAGCTGATATTCCGAATTTTTAGAAATATCAGCAGCTCATCCATTCATTTCGGGATTGATAAGGTCAGTTTCAGCCAGCGGTTGGTTAGCGGAATGTGCAAAACAGAGCCGATCTCCCATATTCAGTTCAAGCTGATGCGCATGTTTTCAAATTCTCCTGGATCTCTCTATTCAAGAGAATCAATAGCTCAGTACATTGGAATCAAGGTTGACCCAAATTCAAGAATCGTTGATGTATACATTTCTCAGCTGAGGAAAAAGCTGAAATTTGTCATGGGGATTTCTGAAGAGATGGACTTTGATCCTATTATGTGCGTCCGGGGAAAGGGTTACCGGATAGAGAAAAAGCCTGTGGATAACTTGTGAATATATTGAAGTGTTTCTCCTGTAGAGCTTTAAAAATTTTTCATTGGAGATATGTTTTTTACATCTGTTAAGTAGACATAAATAAATGCATATAATGTATACACATAAAAACCTCTAAATGTATTCCGGCTGCTCTGTGCAGGAAAGGAATGATTTTTTTGGAATTACCCGTTAAAAAACGACTTATGAACAGGTTGTGGATAACTTGTTGATAAGTTTCTGCAACATCTGTTTAGATACGCTCTATATCGGCTTCAAGCTGTCTGAGTTTTTCACAAAGAGACTCGTATCCACGTTCTATCTGATAGATATTCTGAATCTCACTTTCTCCTTCAGCGGCAAGCGCAGCAATGACGAGAGCCATACCTGCCCGTACGTCAGGAGAGGTCATAACCTGTCCATGAAGCCTGCAGGGGCCCGATACTACAGCACGGTGAGGATCGCAGAGAATGATCCTGGCACCCATACGGATAAGTGTATCCATAAAAAACAGCCTTGACTCAAACATCTTCTCATGGATCAGCACCGTTCCTTCTGTCTGGGTAGCTGCAACTGCTGCGATACTTAACAAATCAGAAGGAAATCCCGGCCAGGGGGCATCATCTATCTTCGGTATATGCCCGCCAATTCCTGGAACTGTGCTGCGCGGGTTTTCACACGTTACGGTTATGCTGCTTTCAGATTCCGTCCAGTCAATTTCAAGTTTTCTGAATCCCTGCCTGAGTATCCGTAAATGAGTTCTGTCTGTTCCAGACACCGTTACTGTTCCGCCGGTTGACGCTGTAAGCCCTATAAAGGAACCTACTTCCATATAATCGGCCCCAAGGGTGAACTCACAGCCCCTCAGCTTTTTGCAGCCGTCAACAATAAGCAGGTTCGACCCGATACCGGAAATATCTGCCCCCATTTCTGTTAGCATCATGCAGAGGTCCTGTACATGAGGTTCCGCTGCTGCATTCCTGATAACGCTTCTTCCTTCGGCGGATGCTGCAAGCATAAGCGCATTCTCCGTCGCGGTAACCGATGCCTCGTCTAAAAACACATCTGACGGGAGATGGTTTTTCATTTCCACGGCAATGTTTCCCGAGTCAAGAATCTGCGCATTCCCTCCAAAGGCTTCAAAAACCAGAAAATGCGTATCAAGTCTTCTGTGCCCGATGACATCCCCTCCAGGAGGAGGCAGCTCCACATATTTTTCCAGTGCAAGTACTGGTGCAGCAAGTAGAATTGATGCACGAATAGCGTCTGCAAGATGTTTCTCGATATACGTTCCGACTGTACTCCTGCAGATTCTCCAGCTCCCCGGACCAATACGCTCCACTGCTGATCCCAGGCAGCGAACCAGTTGGAACATCACTGATACATCCTCAATTTCCGGCACACGGTGAAGCACCACAGGTTCATCAGTAAGCATGGATGCGGCAATGCAGGGAAGTGCTGAGTTTTTGTTGCCTCCTGCCTCAACGGTTCCGTAAAGCCGTTTTCCTCCCTTAATCAGGTACCTATCCATGGAGATTCCTCCTGGTGCCGTCATAAAAATTAGGCACAGGAAACCACGGTGGCTTGCCCCGTGGAAGAATGTGCCATCCTCCTTTCTATTAAAGTTGTTGTTCTTGCTTTTAACCTTGTGCAATCTTTCTTTACATT
>PWNW01000372.1 GCA_003557605.1 Spirochaetaceae bacterium | reverse complement strand
CGCCCTCAACCACAGCAGCATCGAGCTGAAGCTCTCCGTCCATCAGGATGTCGGGCCGTTTTACCTGTGCAATTCCCAGAGCCTTGGTGACTTTGTCCACATTGGGGTGGCTTGCAGAGCCTTTTGTTGAGAAGGACAGCAGGGCCGTCGCTGGTTCGGTTTCCAGAAACACTCTGCAGGAGTCAGAGGATGCAATGGCGATTTCAGCCAGCTGCTCAGCGGTCGGGTCCGGTATAGTGGCGCAGTCGGCAAAAATAAAGCTTCCCTGGGTGCCGAATTCCCTCTTGTCGGTTATCATGACAAAGCAGGAAGATGCATAGGACGTACCGGGTTTTGTCTTGATGATGGTGAATGCCGCAACCAGTACATTGCCGGTGGAGTTTTCAGCACCAGCTACCATGGCATCAGAATCGCCGAGACGTACCATCATGGCTCCCCAGTTAAGCGGGCTGATGATTTTCTCCCGTGCAGCCTCCAGGGTCATACCCTTATGCTTTCTCAGTTCAAAATATTCCTGTGCATAGACCTCGATGCGCTGAGATCCGGCAGGATCTATGATGCAGACCTTGTCCAGGGAAATGCCTGCCTTGGCTGCTGCATCCTGAATCTCATGCTCCGGTCCAAGCAGCACCACCTCAGATGCCAGTCCCTCTTCCATAATCAGGGACGCCGCCTGGATGGTTCTCTCTTCGGTTCCTTCGGGAAGCACGAGGCGCTTCTGCATGCTCTTTGCTTTTGCTTTCATCTTTTCTGAGAATGTCATATCTACACTCCGAATATCTGTTTCATGTTTTTTAACCCGCAGGTTAGTATACCAGGACTGTACCATACCTCCTTTTTTTGATAAAGAGTAATGATATGAATACCAAGAAGATCGGCATATACGGGCTGGGTCGGTTCGGCCTTTTCTGGGCAGACCTGCTTTCTCAAGATTTTGAGGTCATCGGATACAACCGTACCGAACGGGATTTCAGGGGCATCACCCTAGGTTCCCGTGAAGAGGTGCTCAGCTGCAATGCCCTGTTTTTCTGCGTATCTATTTCATCAATGAAGGAAGTGCTTCAGCAGTGCGCAACGCACATAGGCAGGGATACGGTGGTCTTCGACACCTGCTCTGTGAAGTGCTATCCCGCCGGGCTGATGCAGGAGATGCTGCCGCCGGAAACACAGATCATTGCCACACACCCGATGTTCGGGCCGGATTCCGGGAGAAACGGTGTTGCCGGGCTTCCCCTGGTATTCTCCCCTCTGCAGGCCGATGAACAGACTCAAGGGTTCTGGCGGGACTATTTTCTTTCCATCGGGCTTGATGTCCTGGAGATGACTCCGGAGGAGCATGACCGCGAGGCGGCGGTTACCCAGGGCATTACTCATGTGATCGGGCGGGTTCTGGGAGGGCTTGACCTGGGACCCAGCAGGATTGGCACCTTGGGGTACCGGAAAATCCTGGAAGTGGTAGAGCAGACCTGCAATGATCCGTATCAGCTGTTTATGGACCTTCAGCACTACAACCCCTATACCCACTCCATGCGGCTTCGTCTCAAAGAATCCCTGGAAGAGGTCATGCGGGCCCTTGAGGAGGCTGATTCAGCACTATGATGCGAGTTGCCTTCAGCACCCTCGGATGCAAGCTCAATCAGGTAGAAAGCGAGGCGGTTGCCGATGCCTTCCGTAAAGCAGGGTTTGAGCCTGCTGAATCTTCACAGGAAGCCGAACTCTATATTGTCAATACCTGCACAGTGACTTCAAAGGCAGAGCAGAAAGCCAGAAGAGTGATCAGGAAGTTTCTCAGTGGTCCAGGTAACCCGGTGGTCCTTGCTACGGGATGCTACGTCCAGATGGAATCGAACCTGGCTGAGAGAATCGGCAGGGATCTGCTGCTGCTTCCCCTGGACAGGAAAGCCTCCCTGCTGAAGCTGCCTGCATTTCTCTCCCAGCGTCTGGGTGAGGGGCTTTCACTTCAGGAAAGCATGCAGCTGTTTCTCCATGATGCACAGATAAATGATGAATCCTCTGTTTTTGATTACGAGCCCGCCAGGTTCACCTTCCATTCCCGGGCATTTCTAAAAATCGAAGACGGGTGCGACAACACCTGCAGCTACTGCCGGGTGCGAATTGCCAGGGGACCTGCGATGAGCCTGGATATGAAGTTGGTTCTGCAGCGTGCTGCAGAGTTGGAGCGGAGGGGATATCTGGAGATCGTGCTTACCGGGGTGAATATTTCTGCGTATCGTGACGGTAATGCTTCTCTGCCTGAACTGCTTTTTGCTCTCGACGGGGTCCTTGACCGCACCAGAATCCGCCTGTCGTCCATTGAACCTGATATGCTGACACCGGCCATGATGGAGGCCTTTGGATTGAAGCAGGTGCAGCCCCATATCCATCTGCCCATCCAGTCGGCATCTGATTCAGTCATCCGGACCATCGGAAGGTCCTATACCTTCACCCAGCTTGCTGAATCCATTGCACAGCTGCGCAGCGTAAAGGATGATCCCTTCATTGCCGCAGATATGATTACCGGACTTCCCGGGGAGACCGACGGAGATTTTCTCAGGACTATGGACCTGGTGAAGCAGTCAGACATAACCCGCCTTCATGTGTTTCCCTATTCACCTCGTCCCGGCACAAAGCTCTGGGGTGCATCGGACCAGATTGCGGAGCATGTCAGGGGGGAGAGGGCGTCTGCCCTGCGGGAGCTTTCGGACCAGCAGTACCGAAAATATCTGTTCCGGCACCACGGGAAGGTGCTTCAGGCGTTAGCTGAACAGGAAACCTCATCGGGAGACTGGCATGCCTTAACGGACAATTATCTGCACTGCCGGGTTCAGGCAGATCATCGGCTCAGCCGCGGCGTCAGGTTTTCCATGCACCTTGACGCCTCAGGAGAAATTCCCCGGGGAGAGCTGGTGCAGGTACATTGATGCCAAGTCGGATTATCTGCTATAGTCAATCATACCCCAAGGAGCTGTCATGAACGGAACATCACACTGGTCAGAAAGAATTGCCGGCATACTGAAACAGCTGGCTGAAAGCAGAAACCTGGATGCACAGCAGATTTCCTCCATCCCGGTGGTGGTGCAGAAACCGCCCAAACCCGAACTCGGCGACCTGGCGGTCCCGCTGTTCCCATTTGCCAGGGTGTTCCGCACATCTCCCCAGCAAATTGCTGAGGATGTCTGCGGGCATCTGATCCATGAGGGAGAGCAGGCCTCTGCTGCAGGGGGATATCTGAACATACGGGTTGATCTTGCTGCTGCAGCTGATGAGCTCTTCGAGCAGATTGCCTTCCTGAAGGATTCCTACGGACATACTCAACAGCTGAAGGGTGTAAAGGCCATGGTTGAATTCTCATGTCCCAATACCAATAAGCCCCTCCATCTCGGACACCTGCGCAACGATACCCTTGGTGAAAGCGTCTCACGCATTCTCAAGGCTAACGGCGGGGACGTGAAGAAAGTGAACCTGATAAATGACCGTGGAATCCATATCTGCAAGTCCATGGCCGCCTACCGTGAATTCGGAGAAGGGAAAACTCCGGAAAAGGAGAAGAAGAAAAGCGATCATTTTGTCGGTGAATACTATGTAAAATACGCAGCATGGGAAAAACAGGGCCCCAAGGCCGAAGAGACTGCACGGAAGATGCTGCTGGACTGGGAACAGGGCGATCCGGAAACCGTCGAGCTGTGGAAGACCATGAACCAATGGGCCGTCGAAGGGATCGAGGAGACCTACGCCAAGACCCGGATCAGTTTTGACGAAGTCTATTATGAGAGCAGGACCTATGAGGCTGGCAGGGAAGAGGTGCTCAAGGGTCTGGAATCCGGAGTCTTCTATCGTGATGAGGAGGGGACTGTCTGGGTTGATCTTGAGGATGCCGGACTTGATAAAAAAGTGCTGCTTCGCAAGGACGGGACCAGCCTCTACCTGACCCAGGACATCGGAACGGCAATTCTTCGTCATCAGCAGTGGCCCTTCGATATGATGGTGTATGTAGTGGGGTCAGAGCAGCAGTACCACTTCAGGGTGCTGTTTCATGTGCTGGGCCTGCTGGGCTTCAGCTGGGCTGAAAGGATGCATCACCTTTCATATGGAATGGTGAACCTTCCAGAAGGGAAGATGAAGTCCCGGGAAGGGAAGGTAGTTGATGCGGATGATCTTATTGATGAACTTGTCAGAATGGCTAAAGAGGAGATCATTGAAAAGGGCAGGGAAGAGATAGTAGGGGATCTGGATGAGACGTCCATGAACATTGCCCTGGGGGCCCTGAACTACTATCTGCTGCAGGTATCTCCTGCAAAGGATATGGTCTTTGATCCGAAAAAGTCCATTGAGTTTACCGGCAATACCGGTCCCTACCTGCAGTATATGGGTGCCCGTATTTCCAGCATGCTGGAAAAATTTGAAAAGCAGTCAAGTTCCTATGATGGAGCTGCTCCAGATACCTCCCTGCTGGTGAGAACCGATGAACGGGAACTGATAAAAATCCTCCAGCGTTTTCCCAAAGCGGTGACCCAGGCAGGACAGGAGAAGAACCCTTCGGTACTATGCTCCTATCTCTATGAGCTCACCAGCACCTTCAGCAGATTCTATCATGAAGCACCGGTGCTTCGAGCGGAAACCAAGGAATTGGCGGTTACAAGGATTCAGCTTTGCCGGGCAATGCTCCAGGTGATGAAAAACGGATGCAGTCTGCTGGGTATTCCCTTTCTGGAAACGATGTAAGTCTATTGACCACGTAGAGTCATTATGGTATAACCTACTCTGCATATCTTATGTTAATAAGGAAGTAGTTCATGTACGTACTGGTAGAAATTCTTGGAAAGCAATACAAGGCGGAAGAAGGCGTTCTGCTGCAGGTCGATAAAATTGAAAAAGAGACCGGTGAACAAGTAGAGTTTGATTCCGTACTGATGGTAAAGGACGGTGAAAATACCAAGGTCGGCACTCCCTACGTCAAGGGTGCAAAGGTCTCTGCAACAGTTGAGGACCAGGTGAAGGGAAAGAAAATTGTAGTCTTCAAGTTCAAGCGGAGAAAAGGCTACCGCAGGAAACAGGGACACCGGCAGCAGTATTCAGTGATAAAGATTCAGAAGATTACCGCCTAGGCGGCACCACGGGAGGATATAGCTATGGCTCATAAAAAAGGCGGCGGAAGTTCAAAAAACGGAAGAGATTCCCATTCCCAGCGCCTCGGTGTAAAGCGCAGCGGGGGACAGCTGGTGAAGGCCGGTGAGATTATTATCAGGCAGCGGGGAACAAAAATTCATCCCGGCGAATTTGTCGGCAAAGGAAAGGACGATACGCTTTTTGCAAAAGCTGCAGGGCATGTCGTGTTCTTTAAGAGGATGAACAGAAGCTACGTACGCATTGAGCAGCCTCAAGTATAGTGTCATTCATTGACACGGCATTTCTTCTATGTTCGGATTTACAGATGAGACAGTGATAGAAGTTGCCTCCGGACACGGAGGCAGCGGCTCAGTTTCCTTCCGCCGGGAAAAGTATGTTCCCAGGGGAGGCCCCGACGGAGGGGACGGCGGCAAGGGCGGTGATGTGGTGTTTCTGGTGAAAAGAAACCTTCGAACACTGACTCATCTGAGGTCCGGCACATCCTATCATGCAGAACACGGTGAACAGGGACACGGACGGCGAAAGCACGGACGGGACGGGCGTGACATGGTCATTGAAGTTCCCCCGGGCACCGTCATCAAGGATGCTGATACCGGCGAGATACTGAAGGACCTGAAGGAAGATCAGCAGCGTTGGGTATTCCTTACCGGCGGCAAGGGAGGCAAAGGCAACTGGCACTTCCGCTCGTCAACCCGTCAGGCTCCCAGGTATGCCCAGAGCGGCCTTCCTGGTGAGATGCGGAGGGTCCGCGTTGAGCTGCGTATCATTGCAGATATCGGATTTGTCGGATTTCCCAACGCGGGAAAATCTTCTCTGCTCAATTATCTGACAAATGCTCACTCAAAAGTAGCAGGATACCCCTTTACCACAAAAATTCCCCACCTCGGTGTGTTTTCCTACGGAGAAAGAATCCTCACCCTCGCTGATATCCCAGGAATCATTGAAGGTGCATCCCGGGGTGCAGGTCTGGGACTGGCATTTCTGAAGCACATATCAAGGACGTCGGTGATTGCGTATATTATCGATCTTTCCGATGACACCTTTCTTGAATCCTACGCCAAGCTCAAGGGAGAGCTGGAATCCTACAGCAGGGAACTGGTGGAGAAGCGGGAGATTATTATTGCTTCAAAACTGGACCTTCCGGGAACCGAAGAGCGGCTTAAGGAGCTGAAGGATACCCTCAACGGGAAGAAGGTGTACGGAATTTCGGTGTTCAGCGGCAGCGGCATTAGAGAAGTGCAGCAGGCTTTCCTGAAGATGGCGGAATTATGAGAATTATCTGTTTCGGAGGCACATTTGATCCGCCCCACAATGGGCATGAGCTTCTTATCAGGGAAGCCCTTGCCGCCGGCCTGGGAGATCTTGTCGCAGTGATTCCTGTCAACCAGCCTGCGCACAAGCAGATTGCTTCCAGCAGCGAACCAGCGGACAGGCTGGAAATGGCAGTCCGTGCATTCGGTTCAATCAAGCAGTGCATCGTTGACGGACGGGAAATTGAGCGGGGAGGGGTGTCATATACCTATGAAACGGTCCTGGAGCTTGAGAGACAGTACCGGCCGACGGAAAAAATTTCTGTTATTGCAGGATATGACCTGGTCTCTGGGTTCCCATCATGGAAAAACTGGGAGAAACTGAAGCAGAGGGTCAGGTTTATTATTGCAGGAAGGGACAGTGATGAATTGAATGTTTCTTCCCTTTCCGGATGTGACTGGGTATTTCTTGACAATCCGAGACTGGATGTTTCATCCCGGATGATCAGGGAGAAATGCGCTGCAGGAGAAGAGATCAGCGAGTATGTCTCTCCGGAAGTTGCATGGTATATCAAAAGCCGGGGACTGTATGGTGCTCAAGGAAGCGGTTGAACAGGAAATTACGCGTGAACTGAGCCCGAAACGGCTGCAGCATACCCGATCAACCTGCCAGGTATGCCTTTCTCTGGCTGAACGGTTTTCCCTGGATGCAGAGGCGGCATGGACTGCATCAATGTGGCATGATTCCTCCAGAGAATGGGACATCAGAAGGCTGACCAGGTATGTGCAGGTCCATCAGCTTGAGATAACCTCCCTGGAGCGGAGGGTCCCCATGCTGCTGCATGCTCCCGCTGCAGCCTTCCGTCTCTCCCAGGATCTGGGATGCAGCAGCACTGAAGTGTATCAGGCTGTTCGATGGCACACTACGGGGCATACCAGTATGGGAAGTCTCGGGTATGCGCTGTATGTAGCGGACTTTCTTGAGCCGGGGCGCACCCATATCACCGGAAGGGACCGGGAACGAATTCTTTCATTGGATTCTCTGGAGGCGATGATGCTTGAAATATATGCCCTGCAGTTTGCCTATTTTTCAGGCAAGGATATTGAACCTGAACCGGAAAGCCTCAGGCTGTACCACAAGCTCAGCATCCGGGGGGATCAAGACACGTGATGATATTCTGGAAAGCAGCAGCAGTGCTGCTGATCTGCTCATGCGGCCTGTTCATCCCCCAAAGCGGTGTTTCTTCAGCAGTGGTGATTGTGCCGTCACCAGATCATCCCCAGGAGTTCGACCTGCATCTTCTGTTCCTTCCGCCGGAGAATCATCGGGGGAGCATTGGTGCTGCGGTGAAATATCTTCCCTACGGAAGTTTCTCCTATCTGCTCGACCAGGGTGACGCTCCAGCAGACATGAGCAGCAGGCAGCTTGAGCGGATGATCCGCAGGCTTCTGGGCATCAGCCCCGATTTAATATATATTTCCAGTGAAGCCGAGCGTGATGCCGCTGTACGCCTGCTCAGACGTCTTGCCGGAATCGGCAATGAACTGGTATTTTCCTATGGTGAGCAATCGCACTTGTTCTGGCGGGTGCTGCTGGAGCAGTCAGCGTCTCTTTCTGATGCTCAGGTAATTGTCCATCTTGGTTCGCTCTATGATGCGGCCCAGATATCTGAGAAAAGGCTCGGGGAGGCGTTTGTTCTCCTGTCGCAGGCCCAGGGGCGTGTACGAACTGTTCCTGCAGTATTTGACCGCGAAGGCAGGCTTCCGTATGACGGGGCATTGATGCGTATGGGTATTTCACAAATAACCGCAGGTATGGAAGGAGAGAATTAGATGAATCAAGAATTTCGAGACAAAGCAAAAGCAGCAGCCCGGTTTCTCTCGGACCACAAGGGAGAAAATACCGTACTGCTTGATGTATCTGAGGTCAGCGGATGGACGGATTTTTTTATTATCACAACGGTACGCAGTGCAGGGCATATGAAAGGCCTGATGCGGGAGCTGTCCGGGTTTTTCTCTGAGCAGCAGATTCCTGTGCACCGGGGAAACAAGGGCAATGCAGATGAGGGATGGGAGCTTATCGACTGCGGCGATATGGTCATTCACCTCATGTCAGATGAGTTCCGAAAATTCTATGATCTTGAGCATCTCTGGTTTACCGGGAAAAAGGTGGCCTACTCCTCGTCGTAATCGAAGATGTCAAGGACGTTTTCGGATTCGTTCAACCCAGGATCCTCCTCCTCCTCCTCCTCGATGATAAACCCCTCTTCACGCAGGTATTCCTCGTCATATTCGTCTATGGAGTCATCATCCAGGGAGCTGTCATAATCTTCCTGCTGATCGTCGTCATATTCGAGGGGGTATTCCTCAAAATCACTGTCATCTTCGAAGTATTCGTCAAATGGTTCATCATCATCAAACAGGTTCATGAATGGTCCCTCCATGTTCACCTTCAATCTTAGTAAGTCTCCGATGAATATGTCAATAGAGCTTCAGGCGTTTCTCAAAATTGACAGTGCCTGTTTTTTCCTCTATGCTCACCTGATATGAATCATGCTGTGACCATTTCATCACCTGCAAAAATTAATCTCCATTTGGAAATCGGGCCCAGACTTCCCAACGGATACCACCTGCTGCGTTCGGTATTTCAGATGATTGATCTCTGCGATACCCTTGAAGTTACGCTCCTTCCTTCTTCTCAAGGTTTCAGCTTTGTCTGCAGTGAGTACGAGATTCCTGAGCAGAATACGTTGAGATCCTCATGGAAGGCATTTCTTGCCGCATCTAATATGGATTTCGGGTGTTCAGTGAAACTTGAAAAACACATCCCGCCTCAGTCCGGTCTTGGCGGAGGATCCTCAGATGCAGCGGCGCTTTTGTACAGTCTGAACATGCTTGCCGGAAAACCGCTGGATGTAAGCCGGCTTGCTGCTGTCGGGGCAGCCGTCGGAAGCGATGTGCCGTTTTTCTTCTCTTCATCCGCTGCGGTGGCTGAAGGTACTGGAGATGTGCTGCATCCTGCCGCTCCAGCTGATTCCTTTACGGCACTGGTGGTGAAGCCGAGTTTTGGAATATCTACAGCATGGGCATACCAGCAGCTTGATGGATCCAGGAAGGACCCCAGTGACCATCAGTTTGAGCTTTCACGGGAGTACTGTCTTCATGCCTGTGCGCAGGAGCATCCTTCTTCCTGGAGGTTCTTCAATTCCTTTGAACCGATGGCACGCAGCGCCTGGCCGGAGTATACTGAAATATTCAGCACCCTCAAAGAATATGGAGCGTGCTTCTCCGCTCTCAGCGGCAGCGGATCAGCGGTTACTGGGCTGTTCAGCGAACCCGCTGACGCCCGAAGATGTCTAAAGGTTCTCAATGACAGGTTATATTGGGTGAAGCTGGTAAAAATTCTTGCTAATAGCCCATTTGCAGTTTACAATACATACTAGGAGCGCATCTATATTTGCTGCAAACATGGAGGGGACCTATGGAGATTACTGATATCCGCGTTCGCAAGGTCACAACTGACGGAAAATTGAAGGCCTATGTAACTGTTACATTTGACAATGAGTTTGTGGTGCACAATGTGAAGGTCATTGAAGGAAAAAACGGTGCATTCATAGCTATGCCGAGCAGGAAGACGAAAAGTGGAGAATACAAAGATGTAGCCCATCCAATAAATTCCGACTTTCGAGGAGCTCTGCAGGAGCGCATTCTTATGGAATACCAGAATGCCCCTGACGCACCAGACTCGGATGCGGATGATTAGAAGCCGTCGGTCGGACAAGCGGGTTTTTTCCGCGGCGCTCTAGACATAATTCTTAAAAATGTATAATCTTGCAAAGGCGTAATACCTCTAAGGACCGGAGGGCGGCGATGCTGTCCTAAGTTTTTGGGGCGTCGTCAAGCGGTTAAGACACCGGTTTTTGGAGCCGGTATTCGCAGGTTCGAATCCTGCCGCCCCAGTATACGGACCGGCACAGGTCGCATGTGCTGTGCAAATTGAATGAGGAAGGAGTTTTCCATGAGCGATAATACCCTGGTAGGATATGACCGGAAGCAGCTCGGCAAGGGTGCCTCAAGACAGCTGAGAAGGGAAGGAATGATCCCTGCAGTGATCTACGGCAAGAATGAAAGCAAGGCAGTCTATGTCGAGGCCCGGGAATTTGACAAGAAGTTTCACCGTATCTCTGAGAACACATTGATCACAATTAAGGTCGGCAGGAAAAAACATGAAGTGCTGATCAAGGACTATCAGGAGAATACCCTGAAAAACTACATGGTTCATATAGACTTCTATGAAGTTGAACAGGGTAAACTTCTGCGGACCAATATTCCTATTCACCTCGAAGGAGCAGCAAAGGGAGTGAAGGAAGGGGGCCTGCTTGAACAGACTCTTCATGAAATTGAGGTAGAATGTACTCCCAAGGATATCCCCGAAAGCTTTTCGGTTGATATTTCTTCCCTGGAAATGGGAGAAAGCCTTCATGTTGACAGTCTGCAGGTAACTGAGGGAGTGAAGATTCTCACTGATCTTGAACAGACCATCGTAACCATCACTGCTCCGAGAAAGGAAGCAGAGGAAGGTGAGGAAGCTGAAGCAGTAGATGCTGAACCTGAAGTAATCGGTGAAAAGAGCGAAGAGGAAGAAGAATAATACGTGCAGGATCCATATCTGTTTCTCGGCTTGGGAAATCCGGGAAGAACGTATGAGAGAACCCGACACAATGTCGGGTTCTTGTCTGTGGACCTGGCAGCAGAAGAGCTGGCAGTGCGTCTGCGAAGACCGCTGTTTTGTCAATATCAGGTTGGAAGAACCGATGCGTGGGGAGTCAGGTATATTCTGGTGAAGCCGTTGACCTATATGAACCGAAGCGGAACAGTCCTTCCGAGGCTGATGAAAAAATACGGCATTTCAAGCCGGTCATTGGTCGTATTCTGCGATAACATGGATCTTCCTCCTGGTGCTGTCAGAATTCGTCAAGGAGGCGGGACTGCCGGACATCGCGGTCTTCTTTCCATAACCCGGGAGCTCAATGAATGCGGGTTTATCAGGATATATATCGGCATCGGCAGACCGAAAGCGGGATGCTCGGTGGTTGATCATGTGCTGGGCGTGCCGGATGAAGAAGAATCCCGGATGATATTGAAGGGTGTCAGCCGTGCCAGGGATGCGGCGCTTCAGCTGTTCACCCAGCCGCTTGAGAGGGTTATGAATGAGTACAATCGAAAGGACGCTCATATCACAGCTACTTGATGCACTTTCAGGATACCGGCTTGAACCCGGAAGAGCCCTTCTGGCAGCCTATTCAGGCGGGCCTGATTCAACAGCGCTGCTTGAGCTGCTGTACCGTGCAAAACTCAAGGGGCTTCTGACCAGAAACATTTCAGCTCTCTATGTGAACCACCATCTGCGCTCCCAGTCGGAACTTTCCCAGGAGCTGCAGTTTGTTGAATCCTACTGCTCCCGGCGCTCAATTCCCCTAACTGCCGTTGATCTTGGAGAACAGGCCGTTTATACACGATGCAGTGAATGCGGTGAAAGTGTTGAAGAGGCTGCCCGTATTCTCAGATATGAGGCACTGGAGCACTACTGCGACCAGGAAGCAGTTCTTACTGCCCATACCCGTGACGATCAGGTGGAGACCCTGCTGATGAGGGTGTTCTCCGGCAGCGGAATTGAAGGGCTTACTGGCATTCCTGAACAGCGGGAACCATTCTACCGTCCCCTGATACATACCCCTAAGTCAATGCTGATGCAGTTTCTTGAAGAACAGGGTATTACCTTCAGTAATGATTCTACAAACCGAACAGGAGTGTATCTGAGAAACCAGCTCCGGGAGATCATTCCGGAGATCTCCCGGGTATTCCCGGGGTTCCAGCGTGCACTTGATGCCCTGCAGCAGAAAATGACCTGGGCTGAAGCTTCTTTTCCTTCACAGACACCTGTACCTGAATGCGTGAAGCCGGTGTATGGGGGAGGGGGAATCGAATTTCCTTTGTCATGGTTCTGCAGCTGTGCTCCTTACGAAAGAATGATGAGGCTCTATGAGTTTTGGAACCGATATCTCAAAAGCGACAGCCTTCCTCTTCCGTTTGATTCCATTAAACCCTTCCTTCTGTGGTGCGAAGCAGGGTGTCCTGAGGACGTAACACCGGTTTTTGATGTATTTCAGGGTATTATTGAGGTAAAGGGAGACAGGGTTTTATGGAAACGGGCAGTTGCCCAGAAAGAAAAAAAGGGGTATCTTAAGGCTGTAGCAGAAGGTGATACACGGCTGTTCGGAGGTGTATACCTATGCGTGCGGGAAAGTGACCGTTTTACTCCGGAGACCCTGGGACTTGTGCAGGATGAGATATCTCCTCCTCTTGTCGTCCGGTCATTCAAGGCCGGGGATATGATGATTTCCACGGGGGGAAGAAAGGCAGTCAGCAAGCTGTTTTCTGATTGGAAAGTTCCCCGGTCTATGCGGTGGATGATTCCCGTTATTGAAGACCGCAGGGGCATACAGGCTGTGCTCGGCTCAGCCTTCGGATATCATGACCGGGCTGCGGCGATACATACAAGAACCATTGAGGGCCATGAGCAGTACCTGCTGATGTCTCTTGAAATCATAGGGAGTGAGAATTGAATTTGAATAACAACAACGACCAGGACAGGAAAAAACCCGAGAACCAGGGACCGAAGTTTGACTTCGGGAAAAACCGGTTTGCGCTGTTTTTCCTGCTTTCCCTGATCATTATGTTTGCGGTTATCCTGTTTTCAAACGGAAACGGAGCAGCACAGGATGTTCCTTATTCCGCGTTCATTGGATATGTGGAAAGCGGCCAGGTAAATACCGTAGACATTGTAGACAGCAATGAAATTTTGTTTACCCTCAGAACTCCTTCAACTGGCGCAGTGACCAGATACAGAAGCAGAATCCCATATTTTGATGAGCAGCTGATGCCCCTTCTGAAAAACCGCGGCGTGGTAGTCTCAGGGAGCGTCAAGGGTGTTTCACCCTTTCGGATGATACTTGAAATACTGCCGTGGGGAATTTTTATTTTCTTTTTCTGGTTCATGTATCGGCAGATGCAGGGATCGGGCAACAAAGCTTTCTCATTTGGTAAAAGCAAGGCCCGGGAATATAAGGAAGATGATGTAAAAATAACCTTCAAGGACGTGGCAGGACAGACTGAGGCAAAGTATGAACTTGAGGAGGTGGTTGAATTCCTCAAGAGCCCCAACAAGTTTGTGAAGGTGGGAGCAAAAATACCCAAGGGGGTGCTCCTGGTAGGTATGCCCGGGACAGGAAAGACCCTTCTTGCCAAGGCAGTGGCAGGAGAAGCGGGAGTATCCTTTCTCCATATGTCGGGTTCCGATTTTGTTGAGATGTTCGTGGGAGTAGGAGCCAGCAGAGTCCGGGATCTGTTTGATCTGGGACGGAAAAGCGCCCCCTGCATTATTTTTATTGATGAGCTTGATGCAGTAGGGCGTACTCGAGGAGCCGGATACGGCGGCGGGCATGATGAACGGGAACAGACGCTTAACCAGATGCTGGTTGAGATGGACGGATTTGAAACAAAAACCGGTGTGATCGTTATTGCGGCAACCAACCGCCCGGATGTACTTGATCCTGCACTGCTGAGACCGGGAAGGTTTGACCGCCAGGTCGTTGTTGATATGCCCGACGTTAAGGAGCGTGAGGCGATTCTTTCAATTCACTGCCGGAAAATAAAGCTTGATGAGTCAGTAGACCTGCATCGTATTGCCCGGGCTACACCTGGTACATCCTGTGCTGATCTTGCAAATCTGGTAAATGAGGCTGCTTTGTTTGCTGCGAGAAGCAGCAGCAGCTCACTGTCGATGGTGCACTTTGAGCTGGCAAGAGACAAACTTCTTCTCGGGGTTGCCCGGCAGTCAAAGGTAATGACCGAAGAGGAAAGGCGGGCTACTGCGTATCATGAGGCTGGACATGCGCTGATGCACTACCATGTGGAGCATGTTGATCCCCTTCATAAAGTCACCATCATTCCCCATGGTCAGGCATTGGGAGTAACCCTTTCCCTTCCTGAGAAGGATGCTTATACCAAGAAGCGCGGCCAGCTGCTGGCATGGATCAAGCTTGCCATGGGAGGATTTGTTGCTGAGGAGCTGGTATACGGAGATACCACTACCGGAACTTCCAATGACATTAAGCAGGCGACAAATATTGCCAGACGCATGGTTACCGAATGGGGTATGAGCGATATGGGGTTTGTCTCCTACGGTCAAGAGGATGAGCCGCTGTTTATCGGGAAGGAGATTGCCCGTCATAAAGACTATTCTGAAGAGACTGCCCGGAAGATCGATTCCGAGGTTTCCAGGATCCTGAAGGAATGTCTTGAAGAAGCCAGAAACATTGTAAAAACTCATCGGGATCAGCTTGAAGCGCTGTCAAAAGCGCTGGTTGAACGGGAGACACTTGATGACCGGGAGATCAGGGAACTGCTTGGCCTGGAAACAGCCGAACGTGCAACGGACTTCTCATGAGTAAAGACCTTTCATTAACACGGAACTTCTGCATCATTGCACATATCGATCACGGCAAGTCCACATTGGCTGACCGGTTTATCGAGCATGCAATGATAGTTGAAAAGAGGAATTTTAAAGACCAGATGCTTGACTCTATGGATATTGAACGGGAACGGGGAATTACCATCAAGTCCCATGCCGTTACGATGCCCTATACTGCCGATGACGGGAAGATCTATGAACTGAACCTTGTTGATACCCCGGGACATGTGGATTTTTCCTATGAGGTGTCCCGGGCTATTTCGTCCTGTGAAGGGGCCCTCCTGCTCATTGATGCTTCCCAGGGAGTGGAAGCCCAGACTCTGGCAAATATGTATATGGCCATGGAGCTGAATCTGGAGATCATCCCGGTGATCAATAAGATAGACCTGCCAAGCGCAGACATTGATATGGTACGGCACCAGGTTGACCATGATCTCGGTCTCGACCCTGATGCTGCAGCCATGGTTTCCGGTAAGACCGGAGCAGGGGTGCCTGACCTGCTTGAGAAAATCGTTGAATTTGTACCTCCTCCGAAGGGTGACACCCGCTCACCCGTAAAAGCCCTGATTTTCGATTCCCAGTATGATGCGTATCGCGGGGTAGTGGTGCATCTGAGGATGTTTGACGGGGAAATCAGGAAAAATGATGAAATCATGTTCTATCATAACCGATCGGTCTATAAGGTGGAGGAAGTCGGGTATTTCCAGATGGGCCTCAGACCAAAACCTGTATTAAGTGCCGGTGAAGTGGGATATGTTATTGCAGGTATCAAGGAAATTTCTGATGTCCGTGTCGGTGATACGGTAACCGGATCAAAACGTCCCTGTGATGTTCCCCTTGGGGGCTTCAAAGAGGTAAAACCGGTGGTGTTCTCCTCAATATACCCGGTAGACTCAAATGATTATGAAGAACTGCATGCAGCCATAGACAAGCTGAAGCTTAATGATGCTTCTTTGGTGTATGAGAAGGACAATTCAGCAGCCCTGGGATTTGGATTCCGCTGCGGATTTTTAGGGCTTCTGCATTTAGAGGTCATCCAGGAGAGAATTGAACGGGAATTTGATCTTTCCATTGTCTTTACCTCTCCTTCTGTCCGATACAGGATTATCATGAAAAACAAAGATGAGTCCTATATAGACAATCCCCTGGAGTTTCCGGACCCGCTTCAGGTTGATTATTCTGAAGAGCCGTATATCAAGGCAAGCATTATTACTCCAGGCGAATATCTGGGAAATATTATGAATCTCTGCATGGAGAAGCGGGGAATACAGACGGCAATGCATTATCTTGACGAGCGGAGGGTGGAAATCTTCTATGAGATGCCCCTTGCCGAAGTGCTCTTTGACTTTTATGACCGCATGAAAAGCGTCAGCAGAGGATATGCCTCCTTTGATTATGAGGTTATTGGATACAGAAAGACTGACCTAGTCCGCCTTGACATCATGGTGAACGGAAACGTGGTCGACGCACTTTCCCAGCTGGTTTTTCGGGAGAATGCCGCCTTTCGTGCACGGCAGGTCTGCCGGAAGCTTAGGCATGAAATACCGAAGCAGCAGTTTAAAATTCCCATACAGGGAGCTGTAGGAAACAGTATTATTGCCCGTGAAACCATCTCCGCGTTCAGAAAGGATGTCACGTCAAAATGCTACGGCGGTGATATCACAAGAAAACGAAAACTGCTTGAGAGACAGAAGGAAGGAAAGAAGAGGATGAAGATGGTAGGGAACGTGGAAGTGCCTCAGAGCGCCTTTCTCGCTGTTCTCAAGGGAGATAGTGAGGAGTGAGCCCCTGACCGGCTGACTGCATAAAAAAAGACTGCTTATTCAAAAGCAGTCTTTTTTTTTTATGTGTGCCAATCAGTTACCCTGAAGTATCCGTGTAACAAACACAGAGAAAAAGTTGTCCTCAAGCTTGTCTGAATTAAGCACCATCTGGGTAAAATCACTCTGCTGCAGTTCGAAGGCATAGTAGGGATAAATTGCTGCCAACTGCCTGATTTCATCAGCATTTCCAGTCACTTCCTCCCTGCAGACAGCTACCGCCACATGATTTCCCATTATCAGCGGACCGGTAATTTCACCGGGGTTTTTTGAAAACAGTTCAGTAAGCACAAAGGAATTTGATGCTGCCGGTGACAGTATTCCCCGGGGATCAGCATCACGCATTCTGCCCAGCAGCATGGACCCGCCGTAATTAAGGGGAAACAGGCCTGTGGCATGAACTGTCAGTCCTTCCTCTGCAGCGGAAGATGCAAACCCCTCTTCCTGGGCCCGTTGTGCAAATTCCTGAGCTTTCCCAGCAAAGTAGTCTTCAATTACACCCCGTGCAGATCTGGTCATATATGAACGTACTGCCTGCAGAACTTCATCATCCTCTACATCAGCCTGTCTTGCTGGAGAGTTCACTCGATACAGGGCATACCCGATATCGGTGCGGACCAGCTCGCTGATTTCGCCTCTGCCGAGGGAGAACAGATTTCTCAGCTCATCCTCGCTTTGGAAATCCTCACGAAGCTCAAAGTAGTAGTTCCAGCCAGCCTGTCCTCCGTCTTCAGCAAAGATATCTATGGAATGTGTTCTGGCGGCTTCCTCAAAGGTGATTTCTCCATTGATTATACGGTTTCGGACAGCATCAGCTTCAGAACGGTTGTCTCGAAGGGAAATACGGCTGATATCAATCTGCTGAAACACATTATGGTGTTCCTGTGCGTATTCAGCAGTAAGTTCATCAGGATAGTTCTGCAGATCAAAGGCAATATAGTCAAACCGTTTTTCCACCAGACCAAGGGAGAAAACAAATTGAGCTTCCTCGGCGGGAATCTTGGAAGAAAACAGGTCTGATGATACCTGCTGATGGATCAAATCACTTCGCACCTGACGCAGTATTTCCTGGCGGCGTGAAGCAGGAGTGCTGGTGTAGATCTCTCTGTCGAATTCACCCTGTTCATTGATGTAGGGTCCTGCTGTACGAAGGTGCTGATGGATCCTGGTATCGGTAATTTCCAGTCCCGCAGTTTCAGCACGCTGTTTCAGGTCCAGATGAACGACGGTATTGTTGAATGCGGCACGCCATAACTGGTACAGCTGCCATTCAATGTTCTCGGCAGATAATTCCTGGCCCATCCTTGCTGCAATACTTTGATGCTGATGGTAGAAGAAATTATTGTACTCATAGGTAATAGGCTCTCCGCCGTAGGTTCCGAACTGAAGAGAACCTTCAGGAGACCCAAGCCCGACAAGGGCGGGCGCCACGACAAATGATATAAAAATTAGAACAAGAATAACCACGCTGAATACCCAGAACAGGGGATTTCTCTTCATTCTCTGTTCAGTGATATTTTCCGGTTTTTTCTCTTTCTTTTTACCGGTTGTTGAAGAGCCTCGTGATGGTGTATTTGACGGCATAGACATTTCCTTTCAAGCGACACGTTTACTGAGGAAAAACCTATCATGTTGATGCATCTGTGTCAATGAGTTTGCTAAGTACAACACCAGACAGAACTGATGCACCTGAACACACAGCAGCCGGGAGCCAATAGGAAAGAAATGGGTACGACAATCGCATGAACAGCCCCTAACTTGATGCATAGATGAAGAATAGGTATTACAAAACATGACACAATGAAAACTTTTTGTTGCATGATCAGGCAATTTCGTTTATGATGTATTAGAT
>PWNW01000374.1 GCA_003557605.1 Spirochaetaceae bacterium | reverse complement strand
TCATCGGGACTGCCGTACATGCTTCTCAGCTGGTGCAGAAACGCACCGCCGCCGAGCACACCGGTAAGCAGATCAATGTACAACGAGAGGCCGAATCCCTTATGCATTCCCATGGGAAGGAGAAATCCCTTAAACCCTTCAAAGGGATCATCAGTCTCAAGGCCGTCGCTAGTTACCGCCCAGTCCTTTGGAATCTTCTCACCCTTTTTCTGGGCAAGCAGCAGCTTGCCGCCTGCAACAGCACTCATTGAGATATCGAGCATAAAAGGAAAGTCTCCTCCCAAGGGAGCTGAAAGGGCTTCCGGATTATTCCCCGCAGCAGGCCTTCTGTTTCCCCGCATTCCAATATTTGGCATTACATTAGTAGCAGCAATGCCGAACATTCCCCTATCAGAGGCTTTCTTTGCAAACAGAGATGCCGCACCAAAGTGATTGCTGGAGTTGACCACAACCAAAGCAATTCCGAATTCTTCAGCCTTGTTCACAGCTCTATCCATTGCCCAGTCTGATACAATATAGCCGAGACCGTCATCACCGTCGCAGAGTTCAAGCGGTCTCTTCTCTCCTTTCAGCACCTTCATGTCAGGCCTGGGATTCACTGCCCCGCTGACCAGGCGCTTGATGTAAATCGGAGTACGAAGCAGCCCATGGGAATCTATTCCCCACAGATTAGTCTGAACGGTGCACTCTGCAGCGCAGACAGCATCGGAACTGCTGAGTCCCGCATGGGTAAACAAACCAGTCAGGTACTCACGAAGGAATCCAGCCTGTACGGTTAATTGATCTTCTGTCATGCATCCTCCAAATGATTACGTAATCATATTATGTCGTTATACTTCTCATGTCAATAGAAAAGTCGGAGAAAAACCGAGTGACAGCTTCCAAATCAAATTCCCTCAACGATGAATTCTGCAGCCCTTTTGTTTTGATTTGTTTAAGCTGGTATTTCATCTTTCTCTGTACAACGTAGTGAATAGTTGAAAATATATCATAAAAGCGATATTATAATGATATACGGAGGTTTTCGCATATGCCGACCATTCGTCCTAGCGCCGATCTGAGAAACAAATACCATGAGATATCTGAATTCTGCCATCAATTCCCCGAACCGGTTTTCATCACAAAAAACGGAAAGGGAGACCTGGCAGTGATGAGCATTGAAACCTATGAGATGCTCACCGGAAAAATGGAACTGTATAACCTGCTTGACGAAGGATTGAAGGCACGGGATGCCGGCCAAGTAGAACCAACGAACAAGGTTATTGGTGATATCAGAAAATCGATGACAAAGTGATGTACGAAGTACAGTGGACAACATCTGCAAAAGAAGACCTGGTTTGTGCCGTCACATACATCTCTGATGTGCTCAAAGCGCCATCCGCCGCTGAGAAACTGCTTGATGCCGTTGAAAGAGAAACTGAGGTTCTGGCAGAGAATCCTTGTCTGTTCCCCCTATCACATGACGAGCATATTGCGCACCGTGGAATACGGCACGTGATGGTGAAAAACTATATGCTCTTCTATACCGTCGAGGAGAATGCAAAAACCCTCACGATCATTAGGATGCTGTATGGCAGACGAGATTGGATACAGCTGCTCGGTGGTGTCTCACCGCAAACTGATGACTGACTGCCAGGGCATGACCATTTTGCAATAGAACGTACCGTTTTATTGCTGCTGGACTGCCCGTTATGCATCATCATTCTTCTGTTGTGATGCTGCAGCAGGTCCGAAGTCCCTGCAGGCAGAGATGATATGTTCAATCCGCTCAAATTTTGCCGCAGGGGGCGTGGTGTCAGCAAGTGCTAAAATTAGGCGGTCTCCCCCTCCTATTTGCTCCAGGGTATTGTCAATATAGGACCTGAAGGCACCTTCGTCCATGGAATCCTCAAGCACGCAGACAGAGGGAAGTCCGCCCCAAACGGTGATGTGCCCCTTGAAGAAGTCCCTGACCTCCTTCAAGGTTAAGCTGGTCATGGGATACGGACAGATGGAATCGGCAACATCAATATGTGCCTTAAGATACAGATCAAGCAGACCCCTGTTCTCCCCGTCGGTATGGGTGAGCAGGTATGATCCCTTTTTGTGGAGGATGTCAGCCTGCTGTGCAAGTGAGGGGACAATATGTTCTGCAAAATAGGGGGGATAGGTGATTGTGCTGTCATAGTTTGCACCGGAGAAGACAATTTCTGCACTGCTTTCTGATACAGTCTCAAACACCCTGCGGTAAAACTCGCCGATGCGGTCACTGAGGAAGCTCAGTTCTTCGGGATGGTCATAGAGGGCAAGAAAGAACTTGTTCATATCCATGAGTTCCCGCTGGATCAGGTGCATCGGAGAAGCTGCAAGACTGACAAAGGCCACGGCAGCTCCCCGTTGTCCCACCTGGTCCTTAAACTGCTCGTACCCCTCATAATTGGGATGAACTTCCAGATTCTGGAATACATATGCCGCAGCTTCATAATCTTCAACGTCCTTTATTAACGGCTCAAGAATATGGGATATGGTGATGCCGGCTTTGCGCATATCCTCGTTGTAGAGAATTTTAGCCTGCAGATTTCCAACAGGGGTAAGATACTCCACTCTGGTAATATCTCCCTCAAGGTGCACTCTGCGCTTCACATCTCCCAGTTCAACACGATACGGCATGGTCCTCAGGCGGTATATCCCCAGAGCACGGTCAAATTCATCTTCCCCACGGTCAATATCCTTGAAATCAGGGACCACCCCATGATAGGGGATATCAAGATCATCGGTGATTTCCATGAGGGATGCATTTCGGTATTTCCAGGGGAGTGTCCCGTTGTACTTGTTGGCCTTGTACCAGAGATCCAGTCTGGGAACAAAGGGAAGCACATCGCTCCCCTTCCCTGCTATTGCGGAAAGAATACGCTCCTTGCGTGTCACAGTTCATCCTCCGAGATGCTGATGGGGTATGTTCCGAATTCCATTAACGTATCAATCATAGCCCGGTAGTTTTCCATGCTTGACCATTCGGGAACAGAGTTTCCGCTTCCCAGGCAGTACCCGCCTCCGGGAGCAAGCACCTTCAGTCTCCTCTTCACCAGCTTGGCAACCTCCTGGGGCGTGCCTGAATGCAGCAGTTCATTTGGTATGTTTCCTATCAGAGTGATTCTGCCTCCCACTCTCCTGTTCATCTCTTCTATATCGACACAGGTGGGATCAATCGGATGCAGGGCATCAAACCCAATGGATATAATATCTTCAAGCACATCGTCAAGCACGCCGTCGGAATGATAAATTTTTATCCTGCCGTCTCTGCCGCAGGCTTCAAGAAACTTCCTGTACCATGGAAACAGATAGGTCCTCAGGTCATCGGGGCTGATCATCAGTCCCGTATTGTATGCGATATCATCAAGGAACCAGATTCCCCCGACCTCGTCATATTCCAGAGCCTGCTTCAAAGCATCAAGCTGGATGGCACCCACCGTATCTATTACCCGCTTGGTGAACCCGGGATTCAGCATCAGCTGAATGCAGAAATTCTCATACCCCATGAGGAGCCAAGAAAGGGTGAAGATCTTGCCGGTTGACGCAATGATTTTCATGCCCTCAGGAAGCAGGGAACGGACTTCATGAAATCTATCCATATCAAGCTGTGCAGCTTCATCCCAGGGAAAGGCATCAAGGTCCTCTTCTGTGTGAATATAGGCTTTTCTTTCAATATTCCACAGCTGCCTGTCATCATCTTCCCCTTCCTTCAAATACCGCTCCCTGATAACCCGTGATATCCGGGAATCTGCGGTGACCTTTCCCGGCTGAAGCATGGTCACCGGGACGGGCACATAGTCATATCCCGCACGGCGGAAAAACTCTACCTGGGAGCTGACATCAGATTCGCTTACCTCTCTGCCCAAAAACCTTCCCATAATCTCATAGGCAACATGCCCGTCCATCAGGGGAACCCTGTCGGGTTCCTGGAACCGCATAGCCTTTACTACCCGGGAGAAATCCGGTTTATGCATGGTCATTGCTCTCTCCTCATATACTCATCCACTGATTCAGCTATAGCCTTGAGGTTTCTGTTCGGCACCAGGGGTGAAACAGCACATTCCGGAGCAACCAGGGTAATTCCACCATCAAGGGCTGCATAGACATCCTCTTTCACATCTGAAGGTGTGCCGTTGAGCAGTACGGATGGATTATTGACGCAGCCGACGAGATGCATCACAGAACCCAGCAGGTCCATGGTTCCGGAGATATCATTTTTAGAGTCAAAATGGAATGCTTCAAATCCGGTTTCCCCGATATAGGGCATACGGTCCATGGTCCTTCCGCAGATATGGAGAATCACCGGTCCTGCCTTTCGAAGTCTCCGGTTCACATCCCGATGCACAGGAAAGATAAAGTCCCGGTACCCTTCGGGACTAATCAGATCCCCAGTGGCATGATCAGCCCAGGTAAGCATATCGGCACCGGCATCAAACTGCGCTTCAGCAAAGAGAATAGAGATCTCCTTAAACCTATCAAGCAGAGCATGCACCGTATCAGGTTCCAGCAGCGTCTTTATCAGTGTTTCCTGCACCCCATGAAGGTTATAGGAAAGCGTTAAGGGCCCCATCACCTTGCCGATGATCATGCATCTGTCACCGTACCGCTTCTTCAATATCCTGATTGCCTGAAGCACTGTCTGTATCGAAGCACGGTCAAGGAAATCCTCGGGGATGGAAATATCTTCAGGAGCGCTTACCGGATGAGTCCTTGTTACCGGCATGGAATCCTCAGTTCCCCAGTCGATATCACAACCGAGAGCGGCTGCTTCCTGCTGAACACTGAAATAGGGAGAAATGGTGTCAAACCCGAGAAGATCATAGCTGAAGGCCGCAAGAGCAGCCATAGTCTCTGCATCCAAGTGGGCCTTCGGGAAAAACGCTCCGGTCTGCTTCATGCTTTCAAAAGTTGCAACCGATGTAGGAGATATCACCGCAGGTCTGTCTGCATCCTCCCTGGCAAAACACGCCTTTACCCGTTCCCTGGAGTTCATCTGTTCCTTCATACCAATCATCTCCTGTTTATAATATTATAACATAGATATTGATATTGACAGGTTTTTTTGTTTATTCCAAG
>PWNW01000359.1 GCA_003557605.1 Spirochaetaceae bacterium | reverse complement strand
CTTTGAAAGGTCACCCCCTATGATAATCCCCCCTGCTGTTGCGAGACTTGAAAAATGGTGCTCCCGGTTTCCCTGGGCCGTGAGGCTGTACTCACTCCCCTATGCCTCGGTCCTGGAACGGGAAATTGACCTTGCTGGAATTACAGAAGATGACCTGGTGCTGAATATCGGGTGCGGGGCGGTTCCCTTCACTGCCCTGTACATTGCAGAACGTACCGGAGCCCATGTCCATGCCGTTGATATTGACCCCCAGGCCGCCGCATGTGCCAGAAGATGCGCTGAATCCTTTGGTCTGGGTCACAAGATCACCTTCGAGCATGCCCCGGGGGAACAGACTGAATGCAGGAACTTCACTTCAGCGGTGACAGCCCTGCAGGTCAGACCGAAGAAGTCTGTGCTTGCCCATCTGCTTGCCCATGGGACTGAGGATGTCCGGATTATCGTCAGACGGCCCCAGGCGCATCTGCATTCCCAATATGACATGCTTCCAGACGGCTACCCAATTTCAGCTGAGGTCATGCAGCATATGAAGACGTTTATGAGTTCGGTGCTCTATACCCGGATGCCGGAGCACATGCACATCCTGGAGGCTGCATCATGAAGACATGTTCCCCCTCCACGCCGATCCAGGAAACTGGATATATACATGCATCCGGCTGCTCATACAAGGAGGATCCAATGCATGGCAGCAGAGGCCCCCGCAGGCAGCGAAGGCGACGAAGATCTTTCAGGGATGTGAACACTCCCGCTTTGTCTGCTGTTAAGTTCTTTGAGCATATGAGCTCGAAGCACTCCTTTTTTGCCAGGAAGTATAAGAGGATATTTTACCACAATCTGGTGCGAAGCGAAGCAGCTGCCGCAGGACTGAAAAGCAATGCAAAGGTGCTTCATATCGGGTGCGGCCCGATGCCCTTCACCTCCTTTGAACTGGCCCAGGCAGGAGCATACGTCACCGCCGTCGATATTGACCCCCAGGCTGTTGAAGAAGCACGGCGTGCCGCAGCGGCAGCAGGACTTGATGCACGTATTCAGGTGCTGCACATGGACGGTATTGAAGTCGACGTGAAGGAGTTTGACGGGATCTGGGTGTCCCTCCATGTATCCCCGAAGGATGAAATTATTCCAAGGCTTCTCAGGGACATGACTGATGAGTCTGTCCTGGTGTATCGAAATCCCAGGGGATGGCTGCGGCTGTGGTACGGACGATGCCGCCAGCCGGTACAGCAGAAGGTTGTCCGCCAGTTTCTCGGCAAGGAGAGCATCATTATACGGAAACAGGAAATAAACGAAGAAATGCCGCTCTCGGAACTCTATCCGGGGGCATCCGGGGTTATTGCCCATGTTCCTGACCATCCCCAGCTTTCTCCCCTGGGCATCAGGCAGGGAAAACATATTACGGTTTCAGGAAGATGCATGTTTGACGGACCCGTAGTTGTCTCTGTCGACGGCCGCAGCAGTGCTGTTCATCGCTCCCTGGCCCAGCACATACATATCATACCGGCACAGATCATAAGGACGGTGCAGCAGTGAGCCATGATTCCAGGTTTCAGGCATCGGTCCTCCTGATTGGGCCCCCCAATGTCGGCAAAAGCGTCTTGTTCAACCACTTCACCGGCATGGAGGTAAGCTGCGCAAATTATATCGGCACCACGGTGGAATACTCCACTGGGGCATTTCGAGGTCTAAGCAAAGAAGCGCTGCTGATTGATGTCCCCGGGACCTATACCCTGGAGGCATCAAACGAGGCGGAGAAAGTGGCAGTAGAGATGCTCACCCATCCGACCGCCGACAAGCATGAAATCAAACGGGGATCATCCCACTGCGGTCCCCAGTCTGCATATGCACCGGGAAAACCCTCTGCGGTGCTCTGTGTGCTTTATGCGGCAAACCTGGAAAGCAGCCTCCACCTGCTGTCCTACATTATGGACTACCAGCTGCCGGTCGTTGCGGCGCTCAACCGGGTTGATATTGCAAAAAAGAAGGGCATTCATATCCACCATGACAAACTCTCACAGATCCTCGGCATCCCGGTCATCCCAACCATTGCACCCACCGGGTACGGCACAGAAGAACTGAAACAGGCCCTTGATGAAACCCTCTTTGGAAACGGCCAAAACCAGGTTTCCGGAGTGCAGAGCACTGATCCCCTGCAGCGATGGAAGCATGCAGAGGACCTGGCATCACGGGTTGCCCATAAGGACCACCACCCTGACCAGGGCAGCACACCAGGAGATCTGCTGACCAGGCCATGGCCGGGACTTCCTGCTGCGCTGCTGATCCTGCTGGCATCATTCGGCCTGGTAGTAGGTGTCGGAATGGGACTCAGGCAGTTCATCCTGCTGCCGATATTCCGGGGATATGTATTCCCCTTCATCATTACTGCGGTGGAATCGATTCTGCAGCCCGGCATGCTGCAGCGCATCCTGATCGGTGACTACGGTTTTCTCATCAAGGGTATTGAATGGCCCTTCACTTTGGTATTTCCTTACGTAATATCATTCTACCTTGCCATGGCGATACTTGAGGACAGCGGTTATCTCCCAAGGCTCGGGGCCCTGCTCGACGGTATTTTCAACCGTCTCGGCATGTCGGGGGGAAGTATTATTCCCCTGCTGCTTGGGTACGGCTGCGCTATTCCTGCCATCATGGCCACCCGGGCACTGAACACACGAAAGGAGCGTCTCATTGCCGTTTCCATTATCTGTCTGACCATCCCCTGCGTCTCCCAGACCGGGGCAATTGTCACCCTCCTGGCGGAGCAGTCCGTCATGGTGGTGGCAGGTATGGTGCTGTTCTCCCTCATTGCAGCGGTCACCACCGGAGTCCTGCTGGAAAAACTGCTCCATGGCCCGCTGCCGGCTATGGTAATTGAACTTCCCGAGCTGCTTCCCCCGAGGCCGAAGGTGCTGGGGAAAAAACTTGCCGCCCGCAGCAGACGGTACATCACAGACGGGGCCCTGCCCATGATCGGTGCAGTAGGCATCGCATCACTGCTTTACGAGACCGGCATTATGGCAGTATTCGGCCGTATCCTTTCACCCCTGGTAACCGGCTGGCTGAAGCTCCCCGAAGAAGCGGCTGTTCCCCTGGTCCTCGGCATCATGCGCCGGGAGCTCTCCATTCTCCCTCTCCTAGATATGGATCTCACGGGACTGCAGCTGTTCACCGGTGCGCTTGTGGGACTGTTCTATGTTCCCTGCATTGCCGTGGTTGTCTCCACCGCAAAGGAATTCAATATACGAACTGCCCTGCTGATTCTTCTGGGCACCAGCTCAACAGCTTTTCTGATCGGAGGCCTTGCCGCACAGATAGGCTCCATCCTGTTTTAATATTTTTTTACCAGGACTAACGCATCAACAAACAGTAACTAGCCCAATAAGAACCAATTAGCTGAAAAAACCGAAAAAAAAACTGTGTCGGCTGCTTGCGCTGGGAGGCTTATTGAGATATTATGTATTAAGTAGTTGTTAATACTTCGAGGTATCTCCATGCCCTATCCGCCATGGGTCACCCGACATAAAGTCAAGGGGACCTACGTACAGAAACGGGGAGATAAGTACTATCTCTACCGCGGTCACAGTGAACGAGTGAAAGGAAAACCCTATCCCGTACTCAAGTTTGATGCATATCTCGGCCAAATTACTGAAGAACACGGACTCATAGAGCCGACTCCCTCGGTGCGTCCCGGAGTGCAGGTGTATGCGTATGGGGTGTATTACCTGGGGTACCGGTTCTGCGCTCCGCTGGTAGACCGGGTTTCCCGACGCTATGGGGCAGATGTCCGGGTCATGACTGCTGTGGTGCTGATGCAGGCGGCTGCCGGCAGGTGGTCACCCCAGGGGCATGAGGGGACTTGGCTGCAGGTGAGGTTTCCTGACCTGCAGTTGCCTGCTGTGCTGCCTGATGAACAGCAGCAGCTGGCGAATCGGATGGAGCTGATGGTCCACGATCAGTTTCGTCAGCTGTGGGCAGGACGTACTGAGGTGATGCTGGATTTGGCACGAAGGGTCTATCTGGTGCGTGTCAATAATCAATGGATTGTCTCTGAAGTGCCTGAGCTGCTGCAGCAGTGGGCAGATGATCGTCAGGTACTATGGGAGGTGGAGTAATATGGCAGATCAGTTCAAGAAGCTCTCATCGCTGATGATGCAGATTGAAGAATACTTTGACACTCATGAACGAACAGTCATGGTGGAAGGCATTCCCATGAAGGTGATTAAGAAGCTGCTGCGGATTATGGCGCAGGTGCCTGATTTTCGCAAGCAGCATATGATCACCTATGAATTGAAGGACATCCTGCTGCTGGCGTTTTTAGCGATGCTGGGAGGAGCTGAAGGGTATACGGAGATGGAAGATTTCTGGAAGGAGCAGAAGGTGCTGTACAAGCGTCTGATGAAGCGCAAGCCGCTTGCGTCCCATGACACCTTCCGCAGGGTGATTGGCGGACTGGAAGGGTCGGTGCTGAACACCTTGTTAGTGGAGGTGTTTCTTGAGAGTGCGGCCGCAGTGGCGAACGCTCTGGGGATCCCTGTAGAGGATTTGCGGATCATCAACATAGACGGCAAAGAGCTGTGCGGAAGCGGACGGCTGTATGGGACTGCAAAGGAAGTGAAGAATCTGCAGCTGCTGAATGTCTATGATCAGACCCATGATGTATGCCTGTATTCCCTTCCCATAGCCCAGAAGCATAATGAGATTCCTCATGCACAGGCGGTACTGGCGGCCATGCAGCTCACGGACACCATTGTGACTGCTGATGCGCTGCATGCGCAGCAGAAGACGGTCTGCATCATTCATCGGCAGGGAGGGGATTTTCTCATCGGGCTCAAGGGGAATCAGCAGTTCAAGCATGACGTTGCCCGGGAGCTGTTTGATGAATCGGCCAAGGCCCGGATGCGCTGTGAGCCGGACCAGTGCATCACTTCTGTTGAGAAGGCCCATAACCAAGTGGAGACCCGCAGGTATTATCTCCAGCGCATTCCCCAGCTGCTGCTTTCCACCGAGTTTGCCGGATGGGATGGACTGCGCTCGGTGCTGTGTGTTGAGAAGCAGTGTGTCCATACCGTGACCCAGGCAGTGTCCCGGGAAACCCGGTATTACCTTACCAGCCTGGTTGACTTGG
>PWNW01000261.1 GCA_003557605.1 Spirochaetaceae bacterium | reverse complement strand
TGAAGGACCTGGGAGCATAAGCACAAAGCCCCTGGACGTACCGATTGAAGAGGGAATGGTGCTTTCCAATGAACCGGGACTCTATCGCGAGGGCCGGTACGGTATCCGCATCGAGAATTTAATATTTGCGGTGCAGGGAGAGGACAAGGGATTTGGCAGGTTTCTCAAGTGGGAGACCCTGACGCTTTGTCCCTATGAACAAAACCTGATAGACTGTTCACTGCTTACACCGCAGGAGATTCGTCAGGTTGACGAGTACCACAACCGGGTGTATCGGGAACTGAGTCCGCACCTGAATGAGGAAGAGACCGCATGGCTTTACGAAAAGACCCGGCCCCTGACGCAGCAGCTGTAAGCAGCAGGGAGCGTCGGATCCGGGCGATCAGGAGGGCTTCATGGGTAGGCATTATCGGAAACGGGTTTCTGTCGGTGCTCAAGATGTCCTTCGGGGTTATTGCCGGATCATTTGCCCTTATTAGTGATGGAATTGACTCCTTGACGGATGTGCTTACTTCAGGAATTACCCTCTTTACAGCAAGAATTTCTTCCAAACCCCCTGATATGAAGCACCCCTACGGTCACGGAAGGGCTGAGACCATTGCCACAAAGGTTTTAGCATTCATCATTTTCTTTGCCGGCAGTCAGCTGGTGGTGTCTGCTGTACGTCGCTTGTTTCAGCCCGAAGCAATCCAGGTACCCTCGGCTGCGGCGCTATATATTGCGGCAGTTTCCATTGCTGGAAAGGTATTTCTTGGTGTCTATAAAAAACGGATCGGTACGATCTACCGAAGTTCCATGCTGAAGGCGGATGCAAAAAACATGCGTAACGATGTGTTAATCTCATCAAGCGTGTTTACCGGAATCCTGTTTTCCCTGATACTGAATATGCCTGTCATAGATACACTGATTGCAGCTGCAATTGGAGTGTACATTCTTATTTCTGCCCTGGGAATTTTTACCGAGACCAGCCTTGAGCTGATGGACGGTATTTCTGATCAACAGATCTACCAGGAAGTATTTGATGCGGTGAATTCAGTTGAAGCTGCTGGAAATCCCCATAAAACCCGTATCAGAAAATTCAATAATATGTATATTATCGATATGGACATTGAAGTTGACGGAGCAATGACCGTTGAAGAGGGCCATGCTGCAGCCATGGAAGTGGAGCATGCAGTCCGGGAGCAGGTAGCTCATGTATATGACATCCATGTTCACGTTGAGCCGAAGGGAAATGTGGAACATAAGGAATCGTTTGGTATTAGCGAAGATTTACTGAGATAAGGAGCCGATATGGTGGAAGGACTGAAACGAAAAGAGGGTTTTGCACAACGGAGAGGACCGGTTATTCTGGTAGTTATGGACGGGGTGGGTATCGGAGCATATCCTGAGGGAGATGCAGTGGCAGATGCAAAGACCGATACTCTTGATGAGCTCGCAAGGACATGCCCCCGCACTGAATTGAAGGCCCATGGTACAGCAGTTGGGCTTCCTACCGATGATGATATGGGAAACAGCGAAGTGGGCCATAATGCTATCGGGTGCGGAAGAGTGTATGCCCAGGGGGCAAAACTGGTTAACAAGTCAATTCAGGAAGGGACCGTGTTTTCCGGGGATGTCTGGAAAAAACTGATATCCCAGGTGAAGCAGGAGGAGGGAAGGACCCTGCATCTGCTGGGGCTTCTGTCCGACGGGTATGTGCATTCCCATATTGATCACTTGAAGGCGCTGATAGAAGAGGCAAAAAAAGAAGGCGTGAAAAAACTGCGGGTCCATGCACTGCTGGATGGACGTGACGTGGGCGAAACTTCAGCGCTGGAGTATTTCACCCCCTTCGAGGAGTATCTGGCTGATCTTTCCGATGATTCCTTCGATGCCCGGATTGCCTCAGGCGGCGGGAGAATGGTTATAACTATGGACCGCTACAATGCCAACTGGGATATGGTGAGAAAGGGATGGGAAATCCATGTTCTCGGAGAGGGGCGTCAGTTTCATTCAGCCACCGAGGCAATTACTGTCCTTCGGGAGGAGACTGGAGCTATTGATCAGGATATTCCTCCCTTTGTCATTGCTGAAGAGGGAAAACCTGTTGGTTCGGTGGAGGACGGGGACAGTTTTATTCTCTTTAATTTTCGTGGTGACCGTGCCCTGGAAATCACCAAGGCATTTGAGGCGGAAGAACTTGAAGAGTTTGACAGAAAACGGATGCCCAAGGTGGAGTATGCCGGAATGATGGAGTATGACGGAGACCTTCATGTACCTAAACAGTACCTGGTAGCACCTCCCGCAATCACCCGGACCATGGCGGAGTACCTGTGCGCTTCAGGGGTTAAGCAGTTCTCCATCAGTGAGACCCAGAAATACGGGCATGTCACCTATTTCTTTAACGGAAACAGAAGCGGGAAGTTCAGCAGTGAACTTGAGGACTATGTAGAGATTCCAAGCGACATTGTACCCTTTGAGCAGCGCCCTTGGATGAAATGCGCCGACATCACAGACCGTCTTCTGAAGGAGATTGCATCAGGTGACTGCGAGTTCATAAAATGCAATTTTCCCAACGGTGATATGGTCGGACATACCGGTATATACCAGGCTGTGGTATGCTCCTTAGAAGCACTTGACCTTCAGCTTGGAAGAATTGTAAAGGCGGTGCAGAAGGCTGGTGGGGTACTGGTCGTCAGTGCTGATCACGGTAATTCCGATGATATGTTTGAGCATAACAGCAAAACCGGTGAGGTGGTGCTGAGAAGCGACGGAAAGCCGAAGGCAAAAACCTCACATTCACTGAATCCGGTGCCATGCATCATCTATGATCCGGAATATCAGAGAGACTACGAACTGGAGCTGAAGGAGGGACTTGGTATCAGCTCTCTGGCGGCAACCTGCATTGAGCTGCTGGGGTATGAGCCCCCCGAGGATTACGATCCGAGCGTTCTGAGCTGGAAAGCTTGATTGACAGAACCCCTCCTTTCAGGAGGGGTTTCTGCTAAAGCAGGACAAGCAGTATTCTGCTGTACAGGTATCCTGCAGCGATCATAATGGCAGCTGGTGCTGCAATTGCAGCAAGGGCTGCATAGAGCTGTGTCTTATAATATCCGCAGGTTACGATCAGGCAGACATGCAGCGGTGAGAGCAGGGTCCCCATAAAGCCGCAGGTATAGGCAAAGACCACATGGGCAAGCAGGTAGGAGAATGAGGGGTCCATGCCGAGCAGAGCGGTCACAACAGGCAATGATGCACCCACAAATCCGACTGACACCCCCATGGTAAGTCCTGAAACAAAGGGAATTATGATGATCAGGGGAAGCATCGGTATTCCAAGCTCCCGCATTTCATCGGTCATGATCTGTGCAATGGGAACTCCATTGAGATCTGCTTCGATAAACGCTCCGTAAATCTGGACCATGAAAATAATCAGCATGCTGATAAAAAGCTTTTTCGAGATGATCAGCTGCTTCCAATCGGATACATTGAGGGGAGAAATTCTCTGAAGGGTGAGGATTGCTGTTGCCAGTCCGAAGAGCATTGGGAGATACCGGTTTGAGGACGATATCCCGGGGAGAAATATCTGCACTGCTGCGTAGACAGCTGTCACGGTAATGATCGGAATAAACGGGAGGATGCTTATACTGTGTGAAGCATCTTTGACATGATGATCCTTCGGCACCGGACGCAGCAGAAACAGATATCCCAGGATAACAGAAAGCACCACGGGAAACAGCGAAGCAGTCATGAATACCCAGAGGTCAAGCCCTGCTATGTCGCAGGCAAGAATCACCCCGGGATACAGCGGCCAGGCATACTCCCATACATGACGGAACCAGTAATTAATCTTCGTCTTGGACTGCTGGTCAATGCCCTCAGTTCCGTCAAAGACGTCAAGCAGGGGTGCGGAGAACAAAGCGCCTCCCGGCATAGGCAAAAACCCGATGACAGCCGGAAGCACCGCCAGGGAATTGCGGGAACTCAGCTTAGATCTGATGCCAAGCACCATGGTCTCAATCATACCGGTTGCAGCCATTTGTCCGGAAAGTACAATCACCATGGCAACAATCAGCAGCAGAGAGATATTGCTTGCCGAGACAGAACGCTCCGCAATAATCTGTGCAGTCCTGACAACTCCCTGTCCGGACCACAGGCTGAATACAATTGCCCCGATAAAAAGAGAAAGAAAGAGATTTCTGCTTACCCGGTTGATGATGATAATGCACACAAGCGACAGCAGAAGCTTCAAGATGATCGGTACGTCCATGCAGGGAGTATACCGATGAGACAAATACTTGACAATAACAGAAGAACTGCATGAACCTGTTGCAGTTTGCTTCAGTCGGATATATGATACTTCTATGGGATCAAAAAGGAACTCCTTACGCAGAGAACTGCTGCGGAAACTGATTCATCTTTCTGTACTGGGTGCGGTACCGCTGATGAACTATTCCGAATGGCTGACTGTTTATCTGCTCTGCTTTGGATCTATGGTATATGCAGCCAGCGAGCAGCTTCGCCTTGAGATGATATCCCAAGGATTAAATCCAGTAAAAACGGTACAAAACATAACCCTGCTCCTTGCCCGGGACCGTGAGAGTGCAGATATTGTATGGGGTCCGGTTACCCTTGCTCTTGGAGCAGTGACTGTCATCCTGATGTTCCCTGGAACTGCCGCATCGGCCGGGATATTCTGCCTTGCGCTGGGAGACTCCGCTGCACTGATCGCAGGCAAGACCATCGGGGGGCCGAAGCTTCCGTTGTCAAAGGAAAAAAGCATTTCCGGTGCAGCTGCCTGCTGGATTGTATGCTCTGCAGTCGTGTGGGTCCATACCGGTGATGTTCTGCTGTCAGTCTTTGCAGGTGCTGCCGGAGCGGCAGTGGAATCGGTGCAGCTCCATAATGCCGACAACCTTCTGCTTCCTCTGACGGTCGCTGCGGTGGTTGAGGCAGGCCTTATGGTGCTCTAAGTCCACATATATTCCCGATATATGGTCATGCTGTAGAGAGCAGTTCCAATGACGATAAGCAGAGAACCAATGGCTGCAGCTGGAATTTCCGGTATGAAAAACAGGTCATTTCCTATAAGCATTGCAGCAAGGCCCCCTGCAGCAGCGTAGTATCGTGAACTGCCGTTT
>PWNW01000334.1 GCA_003557605.1 Spirochaetaceae bacterium | reverse complement strand
GATCATTTTCCGGCCAGTTTGCTGGAACCGCGACTCCGTTGGTGTCGGAGACGATCATTGCCTTCACTGCACGGACGATTTCGTCCATGTTCCGGCCGATCTCCTGGGGATAGTACAGCACCAGACGCACCTTGCCTTCGGGGTCAACCACAAATACCGCACGAACGGTGTTGGTGCCCTTTCCAGGGTGCAGCATGCCGAGCTTCATGGCTATTGAGTCGTTGGCTGCTACGATGGGAAAGGTAATTTCCACTTCCAGGTTCTCCTGGATCCATTCAACCCATTTGATATGGCTGAAGATCTGGTCGACGGACATGCCCAGGAGCTTCACTCCCAGCTTGTCAAATTCTTCAATCCGTTTCTGAAAACCCACAAATTCGGTGGTGCACACCGGGGTGAAGTCAGCAGGATGGCTGAACAGCACGAACCAGGAGCCCTTGAGATCTCCGGGGAGGTTCATTGATCCGTGGGTTGTGTCTACGGTCATCTCGGGAAATGCATCCCCCAGCAGGGGCATGTTGAAACTTTTCTCTTCCATGGTGTTTACTCCTCTCATAATCTTCTTTCCTATAATCAAGCAAGGAGCATGCCAACTTTCCGCCCATATGATAACTGCATATATATAAATAGATTAATAACTGTTTTATGGGTAATGCCTTGCGAAATACCGATATTTCGGTTATTATGGTACCGAAATATCGGTGATACCGAAATACAAAGGCGGTGCTTGATATGGAACTTGCTCCAATGCGTCTGATGATGCCCGAACAGACCCTTGATATGATCCTTGAGGCCTTAGAGGACCTGGTGCAGTATGAGCTTGCTGTCATCATGATTTTTGACGGCAGGGATGATCTTTCGGTGAAGAAGGTACGGGGTCCTCTTTCCTCAAGAAAACTGGAGGACTACCGGATTTCCCTGAAGGAACGGACCGATATTGCACAAATCATTGAAAACCGGCGGACCTATTTGTTCAAGGAGGATGAGCAGCACCTGGACACCTATTATGACGTCCTGGAGCTGCCGGAAAACCATTCCTGTCTGGTCTCGCCCCTCTTTGTCGGGGAGGACCTCATCGGCCTTCTGACCCTGGACCACCGGGTATGCAATGTCTACAGCACCAGGGTTGTCCGGTTTATTGAGACCCTCTCCAAGCTGATATCGGTATATCTTGCCCAGAGCTCAGCATCCAGGATGCTTTACACCCAGAACCAGGACCTGGTGCGGGAGCGGAATTTCCTGATGGACAACCGGTCAGGGGTGCTGAAATCTCTTGTCGGAACATCCCAGCTGTGGGTCCCTGTGCTTGATGACGTGAGGCTGGTGGCAGGGACCGACACACCGGTGCTCGTCCAGGGAGAGACCGGGACAGGCAAGGAGCTGATTGCCCGGGCAATACACCAGCTGTCATCCCGGGCTTCAGGGCCCTTTACCGCATTAAACTGCTCCACCATGTCTCCGGGGCTCTCGGAAAGCGAACTCTTCGGGCATGAGCGGGGGGCATTTACCGGTGCCCACGCCCTCCGCAAAGGACGGTTTGAACTGGCAGAAGGGGGGACTCTCTTCCTTGATGAAATCGGAGACCTTCCGATAGAGATTCAGCCCAAGCTGCTTCGGGTACTCCAGGAGGGGACCTTTGAACGGGTCGGGGGAGAGCAGACCCTCTCATCGGATGTGCGGATCATTGCCGCAAGTCATGTGGATCTCCTTGAAGCAGTTTCACAGAGAAGATTCCGTGAGGATCTGTTCTACCGGCTGAGCGTGTTTCCGATTCAGGTCCCCGCCCTCCGGGACCGCCGTGACGACATACACCTCCTTGCGGAGTTTTTTCTCGCCCAGATCCGGGAGCGTCCGGGCTGGGAGAACGCTCAGCTCAGCGACCAGGCGCTGAAGAAGCTGCTGGGCCATGGATGGCCGGGGAACGTGCGGGAACTGAAAAATGTCCTGGAGCGGGCGGCTATTGTAAGCCGCGGCACGGTGATACACCCGGAGCATCTGCAGTTTCCAGGGAACCCCTCGGTCCCCAAGCTTCAGGAGGAGACCGGGAAATTTCTCCCCGCTGATCTTGATGCGGTAATAAAGCGTCATATAGAGCAGACCCTGGAGGCCGCAGGCGGCAGGATATACGGCAGTGAAGGGGCCGCAGCGATGCTCGGCATGAAGCCCTCCACCCTGCAGAGCAGGATGAAGCGCATGGGCATACGGGCCTGAGGCTATACGTAGCCCTGGTCAAGCATGGCGTTTGCCGTCCTGATAAATCCCGCGATGTTTGCACCGTCCACGAAGTTCTCCGGGGTGCTGTACCGCTGGGCATACTCCACGCAGGTGGTGTAGATGTTTTTCATGATGCGGTGCAGGTGGTCATCAACCTGGGAGCGGGACCACTGAAGCCGTGAGCCGTTCTGGGCCATTTCAAGTCCCGATACAGCAACCCCTCCGGCATTTGCCGCCTTGGCGGGACCGAAAAGCATTCCGCTGCTGAGAAATATTTCAATACCCTCTTCAGAGGTGGGCATGTTGGCCCCCTCAGCTGTCAGGATGACCTTGTTCTCCGCCAGGTGCTTTGCATCCTGCTCGTTGATCTCGTTCTGGGTTGCACAGGGAAACGCACAGTCCGCCTCCTGCGCCCAGAGGGGACTGAAGGCGTCCCGGGGATTGAACCGGTAGTACTGGGCATGGGGATAGCGCTCCTGGTACTCTGCGATGCGTCCCCGATGCACATTTTTCAGCTGCTTCACGAAGGCAAGCTTTTCATGGTCTATACCGTCGTGGTCCACCATGGCCCCCGTCGAATCAGAAAAGCTGATAACCTTTGCTCCCATTTCAAGCAGTTTTTCCGCGGTAAACTGGGCGACATTTCCCGACCCTGAGATCAGGCAGGTCTTCCCCTCCAAGGTTTCAGACCTTCCGGCGAGCATATGGGCTGCGAAGTAGACCAGGCCGAACCCCGTGGCCTCGGGACGGAGGAAGGAGCCTCCCCATTGGGATCCCTTGCCGGTAAGCACCCCGGAGAATTCGTTGCGCAGCCGCTTGTACTGGCCGAACATATATCCTATTTCCCGTCCCCCGACCCCGATGTCTCCGGCGGGAATATCGGTGCGGTCCCCGATATGGCGCCAGAGCTCGCTCATGAAGCTCTGGCAGAATCTCATGATCTCCAGGTCGCTTTTTCCCTTTGGATCGAAATCAGCTCCTCCCTTTCCTCCGCCGAGGTTCAGTCCGGTGAGGGCGTTCTTGAATGTCTGTTCAAAGGCGAGAAACTTCATGATGCTTAAGTTGACCGAGGGATGGAAGCGGATGCCCCCTTTGTAGGGCCCCAGGGCGCTGTTCATTTCAACCCGGCAGCCCCGGTTGATCTGAAGGATCCCCTGGTCATCGGTCCAGGGGACACGGAAGGAGATGACCCGTTCGGGTTCAACAATCCGGTCAAGAATCTTATGATACACCAGGTTGGGGTAGGAATCGATCACTTTGCTGAGGGACATCAGCACCTCATGGACCGCCTGGTGAAATTCCTTCTCTCCCGGGTCCTTTCTTAATACCGATTCCATAACCGGGGCGGTAATATGTTCCATATCATCCCTCCTTGCCGTGAATTACAGCGAGTATACAAAAAAGTACAAGTTTATTCAATTTTTATGCATAAGTTCAGGCTGAATATTGGGGAGAAAATTTAGGAAACCGGGAAAAACCATTTGATGAGAATGAAAAAATGTACTACTCTTCTCTCTGATACTCTATACGGCAAAGCATGAGAGGTAGGACATATGAAATTGAAGGAGCTTCAGGAAGCTGCGTATCAGGCGAATGTTGACATCGTAAAGCACCAGCTGGTGCTGCTGACATGGGGAAATGCCAGCGCCTATGATAAGGATCTCGGCGTCATGGCCATCAAGCCCAGCGGAGTGAACTACGAAGTAATGAAACCCTCCGATATGGTGCTCCTTGATGTTGAGACCGGCAAGGTCATAGAAGAGGGGGCGCTCAATCCCTCCTCTGACACCCCGACACATCTTGAACTGTACCGAAGCTTTGCCAATGTAGGCGGAATTGTCCATACCCATTCCCACTATGCCACCTGCGCTGCCCAGGCAAACCATGACATCATCTGCCTGGGGACTACCCATGCAGACCATTTCTACGGAGATATCCCCGTAACCAGGAAAATGACCCAAAGCGAGATCGGACAGGATTATGAGGCCAATACCGGGAAGGTGATCGTAGAGACCTTCAATGCGCGCAGTATCGATCCAGGGTATGTTCCCGGAGTGATTGTCTGCTCCCATGGCCCCTTTTCATGGGGTCCCACGGTTTCATCGGCGGTGGAGAATGCCGTGGTGATGGAGGAATCCGCGAAGATGATGGTCCATACGGCGCTTCTTTCCTATCCCCTGGTGCCGATGCAGCAGGACCTAGTGGACAAGCATTTCCTCAGGAAGCACGGTGCCGGAGCATATTACGGCCAAAACAGCGATTCTTCAAGTGACAGATGATCAGAACAGCAGGTCCGGATCATCAAGCAGGCCGCTGATGCACCGCTCCAGCAGGCCCAGGTCGTCAAGGGCATCAAAGATCATATAGCGGTTTCGTATCAGCTGGGCGGTTCTCAAAGTCTCAATCGCTGATGTGCGCTCCAGTCCGATTTCCTCGGCACGGAGGGGGCATCCGGCTTGACCGAGCATCTTCTTCAAGGTTTCCAGCGGAACCAGCCGTCGCTTCAGGAGTACTGCTGTCTCTTCCCACCGGGTAATAAGCATCTCCCTCCTTCTATTTATATGTTCATATGAGGGATATTTACTGTCAAGAATGCGCTTCAGTTCCCCGTATCCTTCCAGCTCCCCGAACTCCCTTTTCAGCAGATCATGCTTCTCCTGCAGACGGTCGTCCCAAGGAGCACACAGGTCCCCTCCCTCGGGCCCGCGGTCCAGCAGCCAGCTGTACGCGGCGCCGATTATCTGCACTGCCAGGGCTACCTTCTGCCCATGAAGCGCCGGGGTCCCGCCCCGGGAATGCAGCCGCATTTCCCACACATGGGAAAGCATATGCTCCGCCCCCGATACCGGTCTGGAGGACCTCATGTACTGCATGGCAATGCCGCAGAGCGTGAGACCGATGAACAGCGCTTCGGTATCCAAGGGGTCCTGCAGCCAGTGCTCCAGATGTTCCTGCACCAGCTGCCATGCCTCGGGATCTATTTTGTCCTCTCCAAG
>PWNW01000062.1 GCA_003557605.1 Spirochaetaceae bacterium | reverse complement strand
AGAGCATCTGTTTATCGGGAACGTGGTGAAATGCCGTCCCCCGGGGAATCGGGATCCTCTTCCTGAGGAGATCAGCTCCTGCATGCCCTATTTAAAGCAGCAGATAGAGATCATCAGGCCGAAGGTTCTGCTGACGGTGGGACGAATATCTGCGCAGGCCCTGCTTGAGACCGGGGATGGCATAGGCAGGCTTCGGGGCAGGGTATATGATTTCTGCGGGATTCCCCTGGTGCCGACCTACCATCCCAGCGGAGTGCTGAGAAACCCTGAGTACCGCAGACCGGTATGGGAAGACCTGAAACTTCTCAAATCGCTGCTTGACAGGGATCAGTCATGAGTGATCCCCAGTATGCCGAAGTAGTCTGCGGCATTCCCCTTGAACGGTCCCTGACCTATCTGATACCTCCAAAGCTCTCCTGCGGCGTCGGTCAGCGGGTTACGGTGTTCCTCGGATCCAGGAAACTCACCGGATATGTAATAGAGGTTCACAGCAATGAACCGAAGGGATCCTTTACGGTGAAGCCGATACATCGGGTTGTCGATGCCCAGCCGATATTCGGCCCGGAACAGATTTCCCTGGCCCAATGGATGGCAGACCTCTATGTCTGCAGCCTGGGAGAAGCCCTGTCGGCTATGCTTCCCGGGGGGAAACGTGATGTCCAGCCCCCTGCCTTTGATGCGGATGACCATGTATCCCAGGTTCCCCTGCAGGTATCTGATGCGCAGAGGGACGCAGTTGATGCAGTAAACTCCGGGGAACATCGGATGTGTTATCTCTACGGTGTTACCGGGTCGGGTAAGACAGAGGTGTTCCTTCAGGCTGCTGAGCATGCTCTGGCCAGGGGACAGCAGGTGATCTACCTGGTGCCGGAGATATCTTTGACCCATCAGCTCTCCATGGAGGTGATGAACCGATTTCCCGGCACTGTTGCGGTGCTCCATTCCTCCCTTACTCCGTCCCAGCGCCTTCGGGAATGGAACCGTATCAGAAACGGCGAGGCTTCACTGGTCATTGGGGCTCGAAGTGCGGTGTTTGCCCCTGTGCCCAGCCCGGGTTTGATCATTATTGATGAGGAGCATGAGAACTCCTACAAGTCGGGCTCCCATCCCCGGTATCATGCGAGGCAGGTGGCATGGAAACGGGTGCAGCCTTCCGGAGGCACCCTGGTCATGGGAAGCGCCACCCCGTCATTGGAAGCCTGGAAGCTGATACAGGACGGGGTAATGAAGCAGCTGCACCTGCCTAAACGGATTTCCGGGGGCTCCATGCCTGAAATTACCGTGGTGGACCTGATGCACAGTCCCGGTCCCCTGAGTGCTGAACTGCGGCGTGAGATGCATGCAGTGCTTTCCCGGGGAAAACAGGTGATACTGTTTCTCAACCGCAGGGGGTTCAGTTATTTTTTCCACTGCCGCTCCTGCGGAAGCAGCCTTGAGTGTCCCCATTGCTCGGTTTCCTTGACCTTTCATAAGAGCTCCTCGGTCATGAGGTGCCACTACTGCGGGTATTCCCGAAGGCCTGCGGAATCCTGTCCCTCCTGCCGCTCCCTGGATGTAGGGTATTCAGGGTTCGGCACCGAACTGGTGGAATCTGAGGTGAAGCGGGTATTTCCCCAGGCCAGGGCCCTCCGGATCGATACCGATTCGGTGAAGGAAAAGTCATCGCTCCAGGATTCCCTGCGGAAGATGCGGAACGGTGAAGCGGACATTCTTCTGGGCACCCAGATGGTGGCAAAGGGGCTGAACTTTCCCCTGGTTGAGCTGGTGGGAATCGTCCTTGCGGACAGCGGACTGAACATTCCTGACTTCAGGGCCCAGGAACGTACCTTTTCTCTCCTGACCCAGGTAGCAGGACGAGCAGGACGGTTCAGCAATGCAGGCCGGGTTATTATCCAGACATACCATCCGGAGAATCCTGCGGTTCGCTGTGCGCTGGACCAGGACCTTGAAATGTTCTACCGCCTTGAGCTTGATGTCAGGAAGTCCCTGGGGTTTCCTCCCTATTCCAGGATATGCAGAATGGTGTTTCGGGGCAAATCGCGGTCCCAGGTGGAGAATACGTCAAAGAGGGCGGCAGAGGTCCTCCAGAAAAGCAGTGCTGACATTCTCGGACCCTCGCCGTGCCCTATTGAACGTATTGCCGGCAACTGGAGAAGCCAGATTATCCTGAGGAGCCTGGAGCTTAAGGTGCTTCTGGCATGCGCCCACAGGATACGCAGGGATTTCTCTTCAGTCTCCGGGATATACACCGAAATTGATATTGATCCCGTTTCTCTGCTGTAGCATTGCTCTTTGAGTGAGTTTTGAGTATCATATCTGTATGCTTGATGTATTAACTGTCGGAGAGGAAGTGCTCCGCCAAAAGACAGAGAAGATAGATTCCTTCGGGCCTGAACTGCGGCTTCTTGCCGAGGCGATGATTGAGACCATGCATGAAGAGGACGGCATCGGACTTGCAGCCCCCCAGATCGGGGTGTCAAAGCGTCTGTTTGTGGTGCATCTCAGCGGTGAGGAACCGAGGGTGTTCGTGAACCCCGAGATTATTGGAACCTCCCATGAACTCTCTTCCTATGAGGAGGGATGTCTCAGCGTTCCTGGTGTGTATGCTGAAGTCACCAGGCCGAAGGAGATAACCCTGCAGGCCCAGACCCTGGAAGGGAAGTCCTATACCCTGGAAGCGGACGGCATGCTCGCCCGGGTCATCCAGCATGAATATGACCATCTCAAGGGTGTTCTGTTTGTGGACAGACTTGATGAGGAGAAACGGGAGCGGATTCTTCTGATCTATCACCGGAAGAACCGGAAAAGGAAATAGCATGCAATGAGGATTCTTTTTGCAGGAACCCCCGACATAGCTGTCCCTTCGCTCCGTGCGCTTGCTCTTCGGTTTACCGTCTGCGGCGTCCTCAGTGCACCTGACCAGAAGAAGGGCAGGGGAAAGGTGCTTTCACCTCCCCCGGTGAAGGAGGCGGCCCTTGACCTTGGACTTCCGGTGCTGCAGTTTCAGAAGCTCGGACGCCAAGCTCGAGAAGCAGCTGCGGAACTGAAGCCTGATCTGCTTGCCGTGTTTGCCTACGGAAAAATTTTTGGTCCCAAGTTTCTTTCCATATTTCCCATGGGGGCTGTGAACGTGCATCCGTCCCTGCTTCCCAAGTATCGGGGATGCTCACCGATTTCTGCGGCTATTCTTGCAGGGGACAGCGAAACCGGAATTACGGTGCAGCGCATAGCCTTGGAGATGGATGCCGGGGATATCATACTGCAGAAGCGGCTGCCCATTCACGATGATGACACCACTGAATCCCTCGGCAGGACGTGCTCCCATGAAGGGGCAGCCATGCTGGTTGATGCCCTTGAACTCATTGAGCAGGGAATTGCTTCCTATACCCCCCAGGATGACTCCCAGGCCACCTACTGCTATGCCGCATCAAAGGATGACGGACTGATAGACTGGAATTTCTCTGCGGAATATATTTGCCGGATGGTTCGCGCCTGTTTTCCCTGGCCGAAGGCGCATACCTGGTATCGGGGAAAGAAGCTGATTATTGCGTCTGCTGACTATCTGGAAGATGAGGAATACCGGAATATTGAACCCGGACTGGTCATCAGAGAGCACCCTGGAAGGGGCATCCTTGTCGCCGCAACAGACGGGGTGGTGGTGATCAAAAAACTGCAGCTTCAGTCCAAGCGTGAGATGGACTGGAAGGCATTTCTCAACGGAAACCCCGAGTTTATCGGTTCTGTGCTTACTGACCAGCCCAGTCAGACGTCTGAAGGATAACACCTGGAGGTATATGAAACGCTTTGCAGTACTGCTGCTGATGATTATGCTTTCAGCCCCGGCACTCTTCTCAGAAAGCACTGTGCCCAGGCAGACCTCTGGGGAGGCATATCCCAAGGTGGCGCTGGTGCTTTCCGGGGGTGCTGCATTCGGGTTTGCTCATATCGGGGTGATACGTACCCTTGAAGAAGCGGGCATTCCGATAGATCTTGTTGTGGGTGTCAGCATGGGAGGGCTTGTGGGTTCCCTTTATGCTGCGGGCTACTCCCCCGGTGATATGGATACCCTGGCAGAGGAGACCGACTGGCGCTCGATATTCTCAGATCCCGTAGGGGTTTCCCCTTATCTGACCCATCCGGTGCTTCCCACAAGATATAATATTCTCTCAATGCATTTCGATTCCCGTGGAATGGGCCAATCCCTTGGGATTCTCCCTGACCAGCAGGTGAATGCCCATCTGTCCCGATTTGTGCGCAAGGTATCTCATATCAGGGACTATGACCAGTTTCATATACCCCTGCGGATTACCGGTACCGATATTCTCACCGGAGAAATGCGGGTATTCAATCATGTGCCGCTTCATGCGGCAATGCGGGCTACCATGGGCATCCCGGGACTCTTTTCTCCCTTTTCTGTGGACGGGGGGTACTATATTGACGGCGGCGTGGTGAATAATTTGCCCATTTCCCTGGCTCGAGACCTGGGAGCGGACATCATTATCTCTGTGAACACCACAGGGGAGCTGATAGATTCAATAGATGCTTTTCCCTCCTCCATGTCTGTTATCACCCAGAGTGCCCTGCATGCTCTTTCTAATACCCTCATCAGTGAGCTTCAGTACTCGGATCTTCATATTGATATACGGCATCCTGAACGGATGGTGATGGAGTTCTGGCGATACCGGGAACTTATATACAAAGGCAGGGCCGCTGCCGTTTCGCAGTGGGATGAAATCACCGCATTGGCTGAACAGATAAATGAGACTCGGCCCCTGGAGTACCAGGATCCTGACCGGGTCGGGTATTATCATACGCTTCCCCATCCCAGAATAACAGGGATAGAGGTGGATCCTTCACTTGATGTTTCCGATTTTCCCCTGGAGCTGTTTCGGGTCATACCTGCACATGATGATGCCTATCGAAGCAGGGTGGAAAACACAGCTGCCAGTCTGGTTGCATCCCGCAGCTATGAATCGGTAGGGTATTCCTACCGAAGAGAAGGGGACCAGTTCCTTCTGTCCCTGTATCCTTCTGCCAACACCCGGGGAAAGCATTATCTCGGGGCGACATTTCTCTTCGAAGGATCATATGCTGCGGGATCACCTGATCCCTGGGAACTTCGACCCGGGTTTTCTTTGGACCTGGTATTCACCGATCTTCTTCGGCACAGGTCTCTGCTGACCCTGAACTTCCAGCTTACCGATACCATGCATACCGATGTGAGTT
>PWNW01000164.1 GCA_003557605.1 Spirochaetaceae bacterium | reverse complement strand
CCCATGAGACCGCATCATGGCTGCTGAGAAATTGTGCAGTTTCCAGGGCGTTGCTGCAATGGCGCTCCATGCGGAGGGGAAGGGTCTCAATGCCCTGCAGGAACATCCATGCATTGTCCGGACTGATTGCGGCCCCGAGATTGCGCAGCGGAACTAACCGCAGCCGTGTTATGAACGGCGGTGCTTCTTCGGGGAGATCGTGGGCATACCGGAGTCCATGGTAGGAGCTGTCAGGTTCATTGTAGAGCCTGAACTTCGGGTCCTTCCAGTCAAAACTGTCTCCGTCAATGACGATGCCCCCGATGCCGGTTCCGTGCCCTCCCAGCCATTTTGTCAGCGAATGAATCACGATGTCTGCACCGAACTCCAAAGGCCTCATCAGTACAGGAGGTGTGAAGGTGGAGTCCACCACCAGGGGAATTCGGTGTGATTTCGCGATCTCTGCATACCTGCGGATGTCAGCAGCATCAAGGGAGGGATTGCCGATGACTTCCGTGAAGATCATCCTGGTGGAATCATCAATTGCCTGTTCCAGCGCATCGAAGTCATTGGGGGGAACAAAGGCGGTGCGCACACCAAGTTCCGGCAGGATTGAACTGAACATCGTATGGCTTCCGCCGTATATATTGCTCGTAGAGACCACCGAATCACCATGCCCGCAGATATTGATTACCGTATAGAACAGGGCTGAAGTTCCCGACGCCACAGCCAGAGCTCCTTTGCCTCCCTCCAGTTCCGTCATCCGCTGCTCCAGCACCCCCTGGGTGGGATTCATGATCCTGGTGTAGATGTTTCCCTGCTCCTTCAGGCTGAACAGATTCGCTGCGTGCTCGGTGCTCTTGAAGAGGTATGAGCTGGTCCGGTGCACCGGCAGTGCCCGTGAGCCGGTTTCGTCCACGGTAACTCCCCCATGCACTGCCAGGGTTTCCAAATGATATGCCATGTAAGCCTCCTATTGCTGGTCTGAATAGATCCACGTCGAAAGATACCGCTCCCCTGAGTCCGGCAGGAGCACCACAAACCGCTTTCCCTGATCTTTCACCTCCAGGGCAGCCTTACGTGCAGCGCACAGCGCCGCTCCGGAGGAGATGCCCGTAAGCAGCCCCTCTGTCTTTGCCATGCTTCTGGTCATATGTGCCGCTTCTTCCGAAGAGACCGTAATAATCCTGTCATACACTGCTGTATTAAGCACCTCGGGAATAAACCCTGCACCAATTCCCTGGATCTTGTGGGGTCCTGGAGCTCCCCCGGAAAGCACCGAAGACTGGGCAGGTTCCACCGCAATGATCTGCACTCCCGGTATCTCTGCCTTCAGAACTTCTCCCACCCCGGTGATTGTTCCTCCGGTCCCGATTCCCGCAACAAAAGCATCCACCTTACCGTCGGTATCCCTCAAGATTTCCCGGGCAGTAGTGTTTCTGTGGACCTCAGGATTTGCAGGATTGCTGAACTGCAGGGGCATATAGCTTCCCGGATTTTCCTTGACAAGCTCCTGGGCCCTGCTGATGGCCGCTTTCATTCCTCCTTCAGCGGGGGTGAGCACCAGAGCTGCCCCTAAGGCCTTCAGCAGGGCCCTGCGCTCCATGCTCATTGATTCGGGCATGGTGAGAATGAGCCGGTAGCCCTTTGCAGCAGCGCAGAATGCCAGACCGATCCCGGTGTTTCCGCTGGTCGGTTCAATGATGAGCCCCCCGGGCTTGATGTTCCCCTGTGCTTCGGCAGCTTCAATCATCGCAAGGGCAATTCTGTCCTTCACGCTTGAAAGGGGATTAAAGTATTCAAGCTTGCCGATGATTTCATTTCCCGTCTCCCTGGAAAGGCTGTCTATCCGCAGCAGCGGGGTATTGCCGATCAGCTCTGTAATTGACTGTGCTGTCTTCATCTCTGTGCTCCTATATGATGAAATCGATGAATTCCTCTTGGGTCTTTTCCCTGATGAGGTCTGAAAGAGCGTGCTGCTCCAGGACCTCCCGTATCGCTTGGTACATCCTGTTCCAGACCGGAGCGGTGCGGCAGGAAAAAATGCTTTCACATGAGTACCCGGGGTCCGTGCAGGGTACGGGTATGATTGGTCCCTGGAGGGCTTCAACAATCATCAGCACGGTAATATCCTCCGGGGGCTGTGCAAGGCGATACCCGCCCCTGGCCCCTCGTATGGTGGTCACCAGTCCGCTCTCCTTCAGGGATACCAGGATGTTTTCCAGATAGGAGTCGGGTATGCGCTGCAGTTCAGCAATCTCCCTGCGGGTTACCGGTTTTTCAGGCCATCCACGGGCAATTTCGGTCATCGCCCGGGTGCCGTATCTGCTCTTGGTGGATAACTTCATTTATACCTCATAAAGTACATCGATTTAGTGAACATAAGAGATATCCCGGAAATTGTCAATACTTCACCACTTCTGGAGCAATCAAATATTGCCTCACAAACCGCCTGGTGCTATGGTTGCATTAGGAGGCATGTTAATATGGCAACACCACATATTGAAGCGGAAACCGGGGATATCGCTCCCCTGGTGCTGATGAGCGGAGATCCCCTTCGGGCCAAATATATTGCTGAGACCTATCTTGAAAAGCCTAAGGTCTTCAATGAAGTGCGGAACATGCTCGGTTACACCGGCATCTGGAAGGGTGAGCGTGTGTCGGTCATGGGAAGCGGAATGGGCATACCCTCCATCTCCATCTATGTTGAGGAGCTGTGCCGGTTCTACGGGGTGCAGAGGATTATGAGGGTCGGCACCTGCGGTGCGATACAGGAGCATCTTGCCCTGAAGGACCTGGTCATAGCGGTGAGCGCCTGCACTGATTCGGCGGTCAATTCGGCACGATTCTTCGGTGCATCCTATGCTCCCACCGCTGATTTCCCTATGGCTGTGCGTGCAGCAGAGCTGGCGAAGCAGCGGGGCATGAACTTCCATGCGGGCACGGTGGTCTCCACTGATATTTTCTATGCCCATGAGGGGGATTTGAGCTGGAAGGTATGGGCTGACTACGGTGCGCTGTGTCTTGAGATGGAGACCGCAGGGCTGTACACCATAGCGGCAAAGCACAAGGTCCGTGCGCTGACGGTGCTCACTGTATCTGACTCACTGGTTTCCAAGCAGGCGGCTTCCTCAAAGGAGCGGGAGCGCAGCTATACCGGCATGATGGAGACGGCACTTGATACCATCATCAAAAAATGTTAGTATGCTAAGTAAATATGAACAAGTTTCTGTCCGGCAGCTGAAATATAACTAAGAATTAATGTTAATTACATAAAAACAGCGGGCAGATAAAAATAGTATACTAAATAAAAAGGAATCAGGTATGTATATTGCATTGGTAAATATTCACGGACTCGTGAGGGCTGAAAACATTGAAATGGGGCGTGATGCCGATACGGGAGGACAGACGCGGTATGTCATTGATTTGATCAAGCAGCTCGCTGATTATAAGGATGTGAAGGTGGACCTCTTCACCAGGAAGATCGGCGACAAGCGTGTTTCGTCGGACTATTCACAGGACATTGAGCAGATCAGCGAATCCTGCAGGATCATCCGTCTCGGGTGCGGCGGAAAGAAATATATCCGCAAAGAACTGCTGTGGTCCCATCTGGATGAGTACACCGACCGGATGATTGAATACTTCCGGAAAGAGAACCGGGTACCGGACATGATCCACGGGCACTATGCCGACGGAGGCTATGTGGCCGGTGAAATATCATCGATTTTTCATATTCCCCTGGTGTTCACCGGCCATTCACTCGGACGGCCGAAGCAGAGCTATCTGCTTTCAACGGGTCTTACCCAAGAGCGGATTGAGGAATACTATAATATCACCAGGCGTATTCATGAAGAGGAGAAAGCTCTGAGGAAGGCGGATCTGGTGATTGCCAGTACTGAATTTGAGCGGGATGAGCTCTACGGCTCTTATGAAAACCGCGGAGATGCCGAGTTTGCGGTGATACCTCCGGGACTGAACCTGGAAAAGTTTTTCCCCTACTACCATTATGAGATACAGGACCCCTCCATTACCGAAGAGCAGAAACTGGCGCAGTATCAGATGCTCAGGCAGCTGGGACGCTTTTACAGCAACCCGGACAAGCCGATCATCCTGGCACTGTGCCGCCCGGAGCGGAGGAAGAATATTGATGTGCTTATTGATGTCTACGGGAAGAGCAAAGAACTGCAGGCCTTCGCAAACCTTGCCATCATTGCCGGAATCAGGGAGGACATCAACAGCATGGAGGAGGGCGAGCAGGAGGTGCTTACCGATATGCTGCTGCTTATGGATCGGTATGACCTCTACGGAAAAATGGCGATACCGAAGCATCACAGCCCAGAACGGGACGTTCCTGAACTCTACCGCATCGGTGCTATGAAGAAGGGCGTGTTTGTCAGCACCGCTTCGGTGGAAAACTTCGGGCTTACCTTTATTGAAGCCTCAGCTACCGGGCTGCCCTTTGTAGGGACCCATAAGGGTGGAGTAAGAGATATAAACAAACACTGCGGCAGCGGAGTGCTGGTGGATGTGGATAATCCTGAAAAGATCCGCAGCGCAGTAAAGAAGATTCTCACCGACGAAGAGTACTGGGACAAGCTTTCAAAGAACGGAGTTGAGCATACCCGGGAAGTGTACAACTGGAAGAGCCACTGCGACCAGTACCTTGAGGGGCTGAAGCAGGTGGGGAGGAAGCATGCTGAAGGCAAGGCGAAGCAGGCTCCCTATGAGAAGAGCCTGGCAAAACGGATGAGTTCCATTTCCAACCTGCTGATCGTCGATATCGACAATACGCTCATCGGTGACAATGAGAGCCTTGAGAAGCTCAAGGAAATACTCAAGGAGCAGTATGAGCACCTGGGGTTCGGTATTGCCACCGGAAGGGATTATCAGGCGGCGCGGGATGTGCTGGAAGAATATGGTGTTCCTGTGCCGGACGTGATGATCACCTCGGTGGGGACTGAAATCTACTACGGCAGTGAGGAGTATTTCGACAAGGGGTGGTCAAAATACATCAGCCGGAGATGGCGCAGCGAAAAGATCAAAAAGGCCCTGGAAGCCTTTGATGAGCTTGAGCTGCAGGGGTATGCCGGGTCACAGCGTGACCATAAGATCAGCTATAACCTGAAGGAAGGGGCCTCTGCTGAAGGACTGCTTGACAGGGTGCGCTCTGCATTGGAGGAGCATCGGTGCGCAGTGAACCTGGTATTCTCCCATGAGTCGCTGCTTGATGTGCTTCCCTACCGTGCTTCAAAGGGACATGCGGTGAAGCATGTAGGCTGGAAATGGCAGATAGATTTCAACAGAATTATTACTGCCGGGGATTCAGGAAACGACCGTGACATGCTCATCGGGCCGATGAAGGGCATCGTGGTTTCCAACCATGAGGAGTCGATGGGTGAACTGAAGAGCTCCAGGAAGATCTACTTTGCCCGTGAGGAGTGTGCGGGGGGCATCATAGACGGCCTGAAGCACTATAAGGTGATCTGATGCTTAGACCTTCAGGATCGCATCGGGATCAAGGTTGTCCGCTTCCATCATCTTGAAGTATTTTACCGTGCGGACCTTCAGTTCCTCAGTTGCATCCTCGTCGCAGAGAATGGTTGCCCTGCGGTGCTGCTGCAGGGCACTGACGGTCCACATATGATTAATTCCTTCCTCTATGACATGCATCAGCGCTCTAGCTTTGTTATGTCCGTATGCGATAATCAGCACTTCCCGGGCATCCATCACCGTGCCGACACCGACGGTGAGGGCGTATTTCGGAACCTTGGTAATGTCGTTTTCGAAAAACCGGGAGTTTGATGCACGGGTTTCTTCAGCCAGGGTTTTAATTCTTGTCCGTGACGTGAGTGAGGAGCCCGGTTCATTGAAGGCTATGTGCCCGTCGGTGCCGATCCCTCCAACAAATAAGTCGATTCCTTCCAAGCTGCTGACGGCCTGTTCGTACCTGAGGCATTCAGCAGCCAGGTCATCGGCATTTCCGTTAAGAAAATTGATGTTCTGTTTCGGTATATTGATGTGGTTGAAGAAGTTGTCGTACATGAACCGGCGGTAGCTCTGGGGGTGGTCCTCGGGAATGCCCACATATTCATCCATATTGAAGGTGATCACATGTTTGAAGCTGATCACCCCCTGGCTGCAGAGACGGATCAGCTCCTGGTACATACCCAGGGGGCTGGACCCGGTAGGAAGGCCGAGGATGAAGGGGCTGTTCTCCCTGGGTTCAGCCTTCAGTATTGCCCGGGCAACATAACGCGCCGCCCACAGCGACAGCATCTGGTAATCCTTCTGCACAATGAGTCTCATTCCGTTGTCTCCTTTGATGCCGGGAAGGGGCGGGAATAGACCTCCGCTCCCCGGATAAATGTTCTATAGATCTGCATCTGCCGGTCAAATACAATAAGATCGGCCCTTCTTCCCGGAAGCAGCGATCCGCATAGATGGTCCCGTTCCAGGGTCCGGGCAGGATTCAATGAAGCCATCTTCAATGCATCCTGGAGGGAGACATCCATCTCGGTGATGTTGAACACTCCGGTGTTAAGTGTCAGGCTGGACCCTGCGATCGTGCCGTCCTTTGTGCGATAGAATACTCCGTCCCGGATTTCCACCTCCTCATGGTTGGCAAAGAAGGGAGGTGTTTTCTGGGCCGTGGGCCTCAGACCGTCGCTGACCAGTACCACCTTGCTGGTTCCCTTCTCCTTGATGAGAAATGAAATAATTGCAGGATGCAGGTGCCTTCCGTCGGGAATAACTTCGCAGGAGACCTCCGGGTGTATCAGGATGGCCCCTACAACTCCGGGGTCCCGGTGATGCAGGGAGCGCATGGCGTTGAAGAAATGGGTGGTATGCAGGATGCCCGCCTCTATGCCTTCAACCATCTGATTGTAGGTGGCATTGGAGTGGCCTACCTGAAGAACGATTCCCTTACGGGCCGCATTCAGGGCAAGCTCCCGCATTCCCTTGACTTCCGGAGCCACGGTCATGGAGATAATTGTTCCACGGGACACCTCCCAGAGGTGCTCCAGGACGGAAATATCTACGGGAAGGACATATTCACCGCGCTGAACCCCAAGTTTCTCCTTTGAAATGAAGGGGCCCTCCATGTGAATTCCCAGGATGTGTGCGCCCGGTTCTTTCCCAATGACTTTCACTACGGAAGTAATCGCCTGGTCCATGTCCTCCGGCGCCATGGGATAAATTGTAGGGCAGAAACTGGTGACCCCGAACCGGGGAAGTATTTCCGACATACCGGCAATGGAATCTTCGCTGAGGTCCTCTGTGCCGAACCCGCCGATTCCGTGGATATGAGAATCAATCAGTCCGGGGGCTATCCCCAGTCCCTGGACGTCAAGTATTTCGTAGCTTGAAGCATCGGGCATCTGCAGAAACCGTCGGTCCGACAGCACATTGGTTATCACACCATTTTCAAAGAGGACTGAAGAATTTCCCTTCTTGGTAATGCCGGTATACACCATGCCGTTATGCAGACAGATTTTTTTCATGCATGTTTCCTTTGCAGGTCTGGTATTAATCTACTGCTCCCGGATGGGGTTGTCAATGATGCGGAATGTTTTCAGTGCAGCCCCATGCCGATTCGGATCATCCGCATGGCCCGCTCTGCAGCATCTGCCAGAAGCTCCGAGGATTCAGCGAAGGCCTCCGTCAGGGACATCGGCCGGTTGACAATGCTCATCACGCTGTCGATGCCGTGGTCATATACTGCCTCAATGCCTTCACCGATGGACCCTGCTATTGCTATCACGGGAATATGGAGGCGCTTAGCGGCTTGTGCAGCCCCCACCGGGGCCTTTCCGAATATCGACTGCCCGTCCATCTTCCCTTCTCCAGTGATCAGCAGGTCCATGTCCTTGATTTCGCCTGAGAAACTGATTGCCTCCAGGACCGCTTCGATGCCTGAACGAAGGGTACCGCCGGCAAATGCGGTCAGGCCAAATCCAAGGCCCCCTGCCGCCCCGCTTCCGGGAATCTCTGCGCAGTCGATGCCCAGGAACTCCTCAGTTTTTCGGGCCAGGTGGTTCAAGTTTGCATCAAGCTGTCTGGCCATTTCTTCGGTGGCACCTTTCTGCGGGCCGTACACCGCTGAAGCCCCCTTTGGGCCGCACAGCGGATTTGATACGTCGCACATGATTTCGATCTCAACGCCCGAAAGGTCCGCCGCAATGGATGCGTCAATTGATTCGATCTGATCAAGGGAGCCGCCTCCGTATCCGATCTCATTGCCCTTGCTGTCGGTGAATGAGTATCCCAAAGCCTGGGCCATGCCGACGCCGCCGTCGTTGGTGGCGCTTCCGCCGATGGCAACAAGGATCCTGGTGCAGCCCTGACGGACCGCATCAAGGATCATCTCACCGGTGCCGTAGGTGGTGGTGATCAGGGGGTTCCTTTTTTCCTCGGGGACCAGAGTAAGCCCCGAGGCGGCAGCCATTTCGATCACCGCTGTGGACCCGGCAATTCCGTATGATGCTTTCACCGGTTCTCCGAGGGGTCCAGCTGCGGTGATCTCCCGCATGGATCCTCCCATCTGCATGATTACCGCTTCTACAGTTCCCTCTCCTCCGTCTCCGATGGGTATGATCTTGATTGAAGCATCGGGAAACACCCTTCTGATGCCCCTGGCCATCTGTTCTCCTGCCTGCTGAGAAGTGCTGCTTCCCTTAAAGGAATCAGAGGCTATGCATATTTTCATGACATCTCCTTTTGATCTGCTGTTTATAATTGATCATACCAAAGAGTATGGATGGATGCATTGTGAAATATGCACAAAATAGTAGAGAATTATAGAGATATAGACCGTTAGAGTTGGCTTTAGTGTACAATCATTGACATGCGGGCCCGCTGGGGTGTATGAATTACCAGTTTTTTTTCGGAGGGATATGAAAGGATATCGTCCAAAGGATCCCGTAGGGGATGAGCGCTGGAAGGCAATAGCTATGCAGTACAGCGAGTTTGACAGGCACATTGAACTGTTCAGCGGTGAATCCGGGGCGCGCTGCCCCTCGGGATGCGGCATCTGCTGTACCGGGGCCTGGGAGCCTGAGATCACCGCACCTGAGGCGGAATTTGCCGCCAGGTATATTATTGAAGCACGGGAGGACCTGCAGCAGCGCTTTGAACTGCTCCAGGAACGGGAATGCTGCATATTCTATGATCATCACAATCCTTTTCACTGCATGATCTACAGCGTGCGTCCGGTAATCTGCAGGGGATTCGGCTTTTCGGGGTATACCGATAAAAACGGATCATTCATCTACCGGCCATGCCGTCATATGGAGTGCTCTGATCCCCGGAAGCCCCCGCTTTCAGGACCGGTGCTGTCGGACTACCAGGCGCAGTACACACTGGAGTACCGGGAGGTGCTTCCTATTTCAGAGGCTGTGTTTCATGCATGGCAAAAACTGCAGTACCGCTTCAGCCTTGAAGCGCATGATTCCCCTGAAAGCAGGGAATAATTCGTATTGCAGTGCTCATCGGTTAATGATACTCTTTCCCCACGGAGGTATCTATGAGCAAGCATGAAAAGGTAAAATGGGGCGTGCTTTCTACTGCGGACATCGGCATGAAGCATGTTCTGCCTGCAATGCAGCAGGGCGAACTCTGCGAAATTGCTGCAGTTTCATCAAGAAGTGAAGATAAGGCGAAGCAGGCGGCAGAAGTTCTTGGAATACCAAAGGCCTACGGTTCCTATGAACAGATGCTTGAAGATCCCGAAATTGAGGCGGTGTACAACCCGCTGCCCAATCATATGCATCTGGAATGGACAAAACGATGCCTTGAAGCGGGCAAGCATGTGCTGTGCGAGAAACCCCTGGTGGTCAAGGCAGAGCAGGTCCAGGAACTGAAGGAACTCTCGGAATCGACGGGGCTGCTGGTCGGAGAGGCCTTCATGGTGCTTCATCATCCCCGATGGAAGCGGGTCAAGGAGCTCATACAGGCAGGTGAGGCAGGGGAACTCCGGGCCGTAAGCGCATTCTTCAGCTACTTCAACAGGGACAGCAAGGACATCAGGAACAATAAGGAGTACTTCGGCGGAGGAATGTATGACATCGGATGCTACCCGGTGGTGATCAGCCGGTATCTTTTCGGGTTTGAACCCCTGCGGGTTTCCGCCGTGCTGGAAGCAGACCCGGAGTTCAAGGTGGACCGTCTTGCATCGGTGCTGATGGACTTTCCCACCGGACAGGCAATGTTCACCGTCAGCACCCAGCTGACCCCCTACCAGGTGGTGCAGGCGTTTACCACCAAGAAAAAATTTGAAATCCCCATACCCTTCAATACTCCCCCGGATATACCGACCCAGATTCTCAGTCACGAAAATGATATTCTTGACGGCGATGTGGTAGAGCAGACCTTTGATGTATGCAATCACTACACCCTGCAGGGAGATGCGTTTTCCCGCAGCATCCGGGACCAGGTTCCCTTTGCCGGCTCCCTTGATAACGCCCTGGGCAATGCCAAGGTGCTGGATGCTGTATTCCGTGCGGCTAAGTCAGGTGCTTGGGAGAAGGTGCAGAACTGATTCCTATAGAGCAGGAAAGGGTGCCGTAACATCCCCGGTGAGGCAGATTGCCTCTCCGGGGTTTTTTTGGTAGAATCCACCTCCATACAAGGAGGATATTGTCATGGCACCCCTGAAGTACCGATCCACCAACACCCTTGCGCCGCCTGTGACCTTCGGTGAGGCACTGCTTGCCGGACAGGCCCCTGACCGGGGACTGTACATGCCCGAGGAGATACCGAAGATGAGCTTGGAGGTGCTTGAGCCGCTTTCCGGTTGTTCATACCAGGAGGCCGCATTCCAGGTGCTGCGCACATTCCTTCATCCTGAAGTGCCCGATGAAGTGCTCTCGGAGCTCACGAAGGATGCCTATGACTTCCCCGTACCCCTTGAAAAGGTCCACGGCAGACGATATCTCATGCGCCTTGACCAGGGACCGACAGCCTCCTTCAAGGATTTTGCCGCCCGGATGATGGCCCGGCTGATGAGCTTCTTTCTCCAGAAGGACAGCAGGAAGCTTACTGTCCTCACCGCAACCTCAGGAGACACGGGAAGTGCGATTGCCCATGCGTTCCACGGGGTCCCAAATATCAATGTGGTGATTCTCTATCCCGCAGAAGAGGTGACCGACAGCCAGCGCAGGCAGATGACCACCTTGGGAGGGAATGTCAGGACTGCTGCGGTAAACGGAAAGTTCGATGACTGTCAGTGGTTTGTGAAACGCGCATTCAGCGATGAAGCGCTCTCCAATCTTGGTCTTACCTCGGCAAACTCCATAAATATCGGGCGGCTGCTTCCCCAGTCAGTCTACTATTTCTATGCCTGGGCCCAGCTGAGGTCCTCCCTGGATGAACCGATTGTTTTCTCGATTCCATCGGGCAACTTCGGCAATATGATGGGGTGCATGATTGCCAGGCGCATGGGACTGCCGATGAGGCGAACCGTGGTTGCCGCCAATGAGAATGATGAGTTTCCCCAGTTCCTTGCCACAGGGAGCTATCGGAAAATCGTTCCTTCTCTGAACTGCATATCGAGCGCGATGAATGTCGGGCACCCGAGCAATCTTGCACGGCTGGTGGACCTCTATGGAGGAAGGATGGACGAGCAGGGATTGCTCTCGATTCTTCCCGACATGGAGGTTCTGAAGAACGACATATTTGCTGTCTCTGTGGATGATGCAGCCACTAAGGGTGCAGTACGGGAGGTGTGGGATTCCTTCAGGGTTCTCATCGAACCCCATGGTGCGGTAGGATGGGCCGGTATGGAGGAGTATCAGAAGCATGCTTCAGATGAGCAGGAGCTGCAGGTGGTGCTTGAGACTGCCCACCCCGCAAAGTTCAAGGAGCACATTGATGATATCCTGGGGTTTTCTCCGGAGCCTCCGCCGTCTCTTGCGGGCCTTGAAGACCTGGAGGAGAGCTATGATGTCCTTGACAGCGACTACCGTCTCTTTCGGGCATATCTGCAGCGATGAGACACGCAGGAGGGTGAAGCATGAAATATGTGGTGATACTTGCCGATGGGGCCGCAGATTATCCCCTGGAGGTGCTGGGGGGAAAAACCCCGCTTCAGGCGGCACACACGCCGACGATTGACAGTATCTGCCCCCGCAGCAGGCTTGGCCTGCTTGCAGCAGTCCCAAAGGACATGCCCCCAGGAAGTGAGGCTGCGAACCTCTCGGTTCTGGGATATGACCTGAGGGAGGTGTACCAGGGGAGGGGAGTGCTGGAGGCGGCGAGCATGGGGGTGGACCTCCAGGACGGAGACCTTGCCATGCGGTGCAACCTGATCTGCCTTGAGGATGACGGCATCATCAGGAACCACTCTGCAGGCCATATTTCCACTGAGGAGGCAGGTAAGCTCATTGCCGCCGTGCAGGAGAAAATCTCCGGACAGCCTATGCAGCTGTATCCCGGTGTGAGCTACCGCCACCTGCTGGTGGTCAAGGGGGGCAGTGATCAGATAGTCTGCACTCCTCCCCATGATGTCCCCGGCACTAGCTATCGGGATGTGCTGGTCCGGGGTCTTTCCTCTGAGGGAGAAGAGACTGCGTCGCTGCTGAACCGACTGACAGAACAGTCAAGGGAGATACTGTCCCGTCACCCGGTGAATCTTAAGCGCATGTCACGGAAAAAGGACCCGGCGAATGCCCTGTGGTTCTGGTCTCCCGGATACCGGCCGAAGATGAAGACCTTCATGGAACTGTACGGTAAAAGCGGGGCAGTGATTTCCGCCGTTGATCTGCTCTTCGGCATCGGGGTGTATGCAGGGCTTGAGGCGGTGCATGTGGAGGGGGCTACAGGGCTGCATGACACCAACTACGAAGGCAAGGCCATGGCAGCTGCTGAGGTGCTTGCCCGCAAGGATTTTGTTTTTGTCCACGTGGAGGCAAGCGATGAGGCGGGTCATGAGGGGGATGCGCTGCTGAAGACCCGTACCATAGAATACCTTGATCAGAGGCTCATCAGACCCTTGATGGAGCGCATTGCAGAGATGGATGAGCCGGTGACTGTTGCGGTGCTGCCCGATCATCCCACCCCGTGCAGCCTGAGGACCCACGTGCATGATCCGGTGCCCTTTATGATCTATACCCCCGGGGTTCCCGGTGACGGAATTACCTCCTATGATGAGGAGTCTGCACAAAGAGGGTCCTTCGGTCTTTTGGAGGGAAAGGAGTTTATTCGGCTGCTGTTCAGTCAGAAGGGCTGAACCCTATTGCCCATCACCCCCGGTTCTGACATGATAGGGCCATGAATATAGCAGTTATCGGGCCGGAAGCGTCTGGAAAGACAACCATATTTAATGCCCTCACCGGCCAGAGGGCTCGTATGACAGGAGAATCGCACCGGGGAGAGATCAACCGCGGCATCGTGGAGGTGGAAGACCTTCGGGTGGCTGAACTGTCCCGGATGTACCTTCCTAAGAAAACGGTATTTGCCTCCATCAATTTTTCAGATTTCGCCGCCGTGGGTTCGGGGGCCCAAATGTTTTCCTCTGAAGCTTTGCAGATCCTTAAAAACTGTGATGCCCTTGCTTTGGTGGTGAGAAACTTTACCGATGATATCCTTGGTGATCCGTCACCGGTTTCAGAGGCAGAAGAGATGATTTCCGAACTTCTTCTCAGTGATCAGATCCTTGCTGAAAAGCGCCTGGAACGGATTGATGCCGATATGAAGCGGGGAAAACGGTCCCGGGAACTCACTGCGGAACTGGCGGTGATGGGAAAGATACAGCAGCATCTTGATGCCGGAGAGCCCCTTCGCGCTCTGGATCTTTTACCTGAAGAAAGGAAGATCATTGCAGGGGTTCAGTTTCTCACCACCAAGCCGTTGTTTGTGATTTTGAATTCCGGAGAGGATACCTACGGACAGAACAGCAGGACCGTGGAGGAAATGACACGCCTGTACCCGGTGGTGGAGTTCTGCGGTGCCTTTGAAATGGAGCTCAGTGAAATTGATGACGAGCAGGACAGAAGGGAATTCATGGATGATATGGGAATCACTGAATCAGCCCGGGAACGCCTCACCACCTTCGCCTACCGGACCCTGGGGTATATAAGTTTTTTTACCGTCGGTGATGATGAAGTGAGAGCCTGGACCCTCAGGAAGGGCTCTTCAGCCCTGGATGCAGCTGCGGCGATCCATACTGATCTCGCCAGGGGATTTATTCGTGCTGAGGTGTTCACCTATGACGATCTGATGCGCCTTGGCTCGGAGAAGGATGTGAAGACCGCTGGGAAATTCCGGCTTGAGGGCAGGCAGTATACCGTTCAAGACGGAGATATTCTGAACATACGTTTCAGCGTCTAGAGAGACAGTTATTATCATGAAATGTTCCTTTGCTGTTGACATACCATAGGGGGGTATAGTATTTTAGAGGCAGAGGGGCAGATTATGGAACAGAAAGCAGTCGGAGAGTTCAAGCTGTCAGGCATGAGCTGTGCATCATGTGCAGCAGCTGTTGAGTCGGCAGTAAAGGACCTTGACGGGACGCAGGAGGTGAATCTCAGCCTCCTGAATGAACAAATGAAAATCACCTATGACGGTGCCAGGCTTGATGCATCGGATATTATTGATGCAGTACGTTCTGCGGGGTACGATGCAGAGGAAGTCAGTAATCAGGTTGTAACTGAAACATATTCTGTTGGCGGCATGAGCTGCGCATCCTGTGTCTCAGCGGTTGAACAGGCTCTCAGCGGAATGGAGGGTGTCAAAAAAGCTGCGGTGAACCTTGCCGGGGAGTCTCTGCGCATTACCTATGACCCGTCGGCGGTTAGTTCCCGCAGCATACGCCGGGCAGTTCATGATGCGGGATATGAGCTGTCGGACAGTAAAGATGCTCCTGCTGATGATGCCCGGACCGAGCGTATCCGCCTGCTTGCGGCTGCTTCCCTGACAGTGACTATCATGGTGCTGATGGTGATTCACATGCTGATTATGCCGATTCCGGGATACCTGCCGGTTACGGCCCTTCTGGCTGCCCCGGTGGTCTTCGGTGCAGGCAGGCATGTGCACCTTGCTGCATTCAGGTCTCTCAAGGCCCGACGGCCCAATATGGATGTGCTGGTGTCTCTGGGCTCCTTCCCGCCCTATCTTACGGGGCTGGCGGGATTCTTTTTCCCTGTGCAGACCTTTATTGAAATGGCTGCGTCAATCATGACCTTTCACCTTATCGGCAAGTATCTTGAGGCACGGGCCAAGGGCAAGGCATCCCAGGCAATCAGAAAACTGGTTGAACTGGGGGCAAAGACTGCCCGCATCATCGTTGATGACCAGGAACGGGAAATAGAAATCAGTGAGCTGAAGGTCGGCGATGTAATGGTGGTGCGTCCCGGGGAAAAAATTCCCGCCGACGGTAATGTGATTTCGGGCAGCAGCTATGTCGATGAGAGTATGGCCACCGGAGAACCGGTACCGGTGGAAAAAGGCGAAGGTGCCAAGGTCATCGGAGCTACGGTCAACGGGACCGGCCTACTGAAGGTGCGTGCTGAAAAGGTAGGGGCCGACTCATTCCTAGCCCAGGTCATCAAGCTGGTTGATGAATGCCAGGGGACGAAAGTTCCTATCCAGGAATTTGCCGACCGGGTCACGGGGTATTTTGTTCCCGTCATACTCGGCCTTGCCGCATTGGTGTTTATTTCCTTCAATCTCTTTCCCGACATGCATATGACGGTTATCACATGGGGGGCTTCGTTTCTGCCCTGGGTGAACCCCGACCTGACCCCGCTGACCCTGTCGTTTATCACTGCTGCGGCGGTGCTTGTCATTGCCTGCCCCTGTGCCCTTGGTCTCGGTACCCCCACGGCACTGATGGTGGGCAGCGGGATAGGAGCCCGGAAGGGAATTCTGATACGAAACGGTGAGGCGGTGCAGACCATGAAGGAGATCAAGGCAGTCGCCTTTGATAAGACCGGAACGATAACCATGGGAAAACCGGCGGTCACCGATGTGATCCCCGCTGATGACGACATCGATCCTGACTGGCTGCTCTATGCCGCTGCATCTGCGGAGCTGGGAAGCGAGCATCCCTTGGGCAGGGCAGTGGTCGACGCGGCACGGCAGCGGGGCATTGCCCTAAGGGAGCCTGAATCCTTCATCTCGGTAACCGGAAGGGGCATCAGTGCTTCGGTGGACGGACAAATCATATATGCGGGAAGCAGAAGCTATATGATCGAGCAGGGAATTTCGGTAGATTCGGTTGAGCAGCAGATGAAACAGCTGGAATCCCAGGCAAAGATCGCCGTAATAGCTGCATCAGAACAGCGGGTGCTGGGGATCTTCGGAGTGCAGGACCCAATAAAGAAGCACTCCGCTGAAGCGGTGAGGGAGCTCAACAGCAGAGGTCTGATTACCGTGATGATCACCGGGGACAACCGGGTCACCGCAGAGGCGGTTGCCCGGCAGGCAGGGATCAAGGAGGTGATTGCTGAAGTGCTTCCCCATGAAAAGGTTGATGCAGTGCGGAGCCTGCAGGAGCGATGGGGCATGACCGCCATGGTGGGGGACGGGATCAACGATGCTCCGGCCCTCAAACAGGCTAATGTGGGAATTGCCATGGGCACCGGTACCGACATCGCTATTGAGTCTGCAGACGTCACCCTGGTTCGGGGAGATCTCTCTTCCCTGGTTACGGCAATCAACCTGTCCCAGGCGATGTTCCGGAAGATCAAGGAGAACTATTTCTGGGCATGGTTCTATAATGCCGCAGCAGTGCCTGCGGCAATGCTCGGGCTGCTGCACCCGATGATAGGTGCAGCGGCCATGAGCATCAGTTCGCTGAATGTGGTCTATAATTCTCTGAGACTGAAAAACGTGAACATAGAACCGGCATTCAGCAAAGAGGATTAGCTTTTTCTGTACTGGGAGAACAGTGAAAGCACTTCATCAATCTTTTCCTGCTGCTGCGAGGGATCGCTGCTTTCAAAGGCATGGGCCACGCAGGTGTTCATGTGATTCTCCAGGATGATGTCCTCAACAGAACGAAGTGCTGAAGCGGCAGCCCGCGTCTGTGCAAGAATGTCCATGCAGTACCGATCCTCTTCAACCATCCGCTGTATGCCGCGGATCTGTCCCTCAATGCGCCTGAGCCGGGATGCAGTTCCGGCTTTCAGCTTTTCATTTATCATATGCTATACCTTCCTTGACGGGGCATAGGATGTATGGGCCAGGGCTTGTTCAGCCTCTTCAAAGGTGATTGCCCCGAAGACCCGAATCTCTTTGCTCTCTGCATCTGCTTCTGCAGATTTCACCCCGTCCATATCCTGCAGGATGTCAGTGATGCGTTTCCCGCAGTGCGCGCAGGTCATGGAAGGAACGGTGAATACCAAGTCAGGTTTTTTTCTGAACAGTTTCATAATTTCACCTCCTGACTATATCATACTGGGGACGGAGCATGATGGTCAAGTACTATAGGGGGGTATGGTATTTGTCTGGAAAAGGGTTGCCTGATCTGAGAATGTGCGCTATAAAAACCATATATCTTTTTTCCTTCAGGGGTTGCTTCGTGAGAACCGGTGCATCAATCGCAGGAGCCGTGCTTGTGCTGGCGGTTGCCTTTTTTCTTATTGTCAGGTTTGTCGGCGGGATCGGAACTGACGGTCATGATTATTACTCTGATGTGATCTTAGAGGACCACAGCCGGGTGGAAGAGCGGTTTGTTGATCTTCAGGGAACCAGGAACACCCGGGATATCGGAGGTTATCCCGCATCAGGAGGGGCTGTTGCCTCCGGAATGGTGTACCGAAGCGACAATTTAAGCTCCCTGACTGATGAGGACCTGCAGTACTTGGAGAACATCGGTATACGCACCGTCATTGACCTGCGTGAGCACTCCCGAATTGAAAAATACCCCAACAGAATTCCTGAGGGGGCAGACTACCACATCATGCCGATATACGATCATACAAAACCGCTGCATCTGCCGCTGCTTGTCCGCAGAAGCAGAATTCCCAGCATGTTCCAGGACAGCTACATTGAATATCTTGATGATTGGAGCTCTCGGATAAAGCCGGTGTTTGAAATGCTTTCTTCACCGGAAGCCTACCCTGTGCTGATCCACTGCACCAACGGAAAGGACCGGGTCGGGGTTATTACTGCATTGCTCCTGGATCTTCTCGGAGTTCCTGAGCGGTACATTGTTTCGGACTTCTCACTGTCAAACCTCCATCTGGAGGAAGTTATAGAAAACTTCATTGAACATGAGGAGGGCACCCTGCTCATCAGCATGGGAATCCCGAGAAGTGATCTTGCGGGGCTCATGGGGGTAAGAAGCCGCTGGATAGAGCATACCCTCGCCCACCTGCACCGGAGATACGGATCATCTGAAGGGTTTCTGAAGTACCAGGCAGGGGTGGTTCCCGAGGCTGTTGAGAATATTAAAAGTCTGCTTATTGAATCTGCCGGCACCGCCTTGAAAAATCCGGCGGTGCCGTAGAACTTAGTAAAGACCCGTAAAGGATCCCACGGTGAAAATAGTCAAAGCCACAATCAGTGATGCCGCAAGGGTGAGCACCGTTCCCGCCTTGGCCATGTCGAGGATGGAGAAATAGCCGGCGGAGTAGGGTATCACATTGGTGGGCGATGAGGTGACCAGGATGAAGGCGAGGGAAGCCACGATCGATGCAGGAAGGGCCACCGAGAGCACAGGCAGGTTCAGGGTCTTGGCCAGTTCGATCATGATCGGGATGATGATGGTGGCCGTAACGGTATTGCTGGAGAAGGCAATCTTGATGAATGAGATCAGCAGCACAATGGTGAAGACCATGGCAAAGCTTCCCATGTCGCCGATGCCCGACAGCAGGATGACGGACAGCCATTGAGCGGCTCCGGTGAGGTAGAGCATCATCCCGATTGATATACCTGATACGATCAGGATAATCCCGCTCCAGGACATATGGGGTTCGATGTCCTTCCAGGTGCGTTTTGTGACCCCGGGAATAAAGAAGAGACAGGCTGTGAATGTTACGGGCATGGAAATAGGGATGGAAATTCCCAGCCAGGATTCCAGCACCGGAGAGGTGAGCCAGAGCACAATGGTCAGGATGAATACAGCAAGGGTAATTTTCTCCTCCCTGCCCATAGGAGGAAGTTCGTG
>PWNW01000308.1 GCA_003557605.1 Spirochaetaceae bacterium | reverse complement strand
TTAAAGAATGCCGCCTGCATGACCGTATTGATCCTGTTTCCAAGGCCGATCTTCTCAGCAATCTTCAGGGCATCAATATTATAGAACTTGATCTTCCGCTCAGTTATAATCTTCTGATCAGCTTCGGTAAGGTGCTCGAACACCTCTTCGGTGGGAATTTCGGAGTTCAGAAGGAACACACCGCCCTCCTTAAGAGGAGCCAGCATGTCATACCGTCCAATATAAGCTGAGTTGTGGCATGCCACAAAATCTGCGCTTTCCACCAGCCAGGGCATGTTCACTGAACTTTTCCCGAACCGCAGGTGACTGGTGGTGATTCCCCCTGATTTCTTTGAATCGTAGACAAAGTAGGCCTGAGCATTCAAATCAGTGTTCTCACCAATAATCTTAATTGAGTTTTTATTTGCACCGACGGTTCCGTCAGAACCGAGTCCCCAGAACATGCATGCCTTTACATCAGCAGGAGCGACCTCTACCGCTTCATTCACCGATATGGATTTATGTGTTACATCGTCGATTATGCCTACGGTGAACCCATGGAAAGCATCACCGTCGAGATGATCGTATACTGCCTTAACATGGCTGGGGGTAAATTCCTTGCTGGAAAGTCCGTATCGCCCGCCGATCACCGTAATTCCGTCTCTGCCGGCTTCCTTCAATGCTGTTACTACATCAAGGTAGAGAGGCTCACCAATTGAACCTGGCTCCTTAGTACGGTCAAGGACCGCTATCTTCTTCACTGAAGCAGGAACGGCGTCAACAAAATGCTTCACCGAGAACGGCCGATACAGTCTCACCTTGAGGGCACCGACTTTTTCACCCTTGGCAAGCAGATAGTTCACCGTGTGCTCAATGGTATCACAGGATGAACCCATGGAGATGATGATCTTTTCTGCATTCGGGTCTCCGATGTAGTCAAACAGATGGTACTGCCGGCCGGTAACTGCAGCAGTCTTGTCCATGTATTCCTGGACAATAGCAGGAACTGCATCATAGTAGGAGTTCACTGTCTCCCTTCCCTGGAAGTAGACATCCGGGTTCTGAGCAGCCACTTTGATGATCGGTTTTTCAGGACGCATTGAGCGGTCCCTGAACCGTTCGATATATTCCGGTTCTATAAGCGACTTGATCACATCATAGGGAATATCATCCACTTTCTGCACCTCGTGGGAGGTCCTGAATCCGTCAAAGAAACTCAGAAACGGAACCTGGGCCTTCAGGGTCGCGAGATGCGCCACCAGGGCCATGTCCATGGTCTCCTGGATCGAAGATGCCGCAGTCATCGCCCAGCCGGTGTTTCTGGTGGACATAACATCTGAATGATCACCAAAGATGGAAAGTGACTGTGTTGCAAGTGACCGTGCTGATACATGAAACACCGCAGGAAGCATCTCCCCTGCAATCTTGTTCATGTTCGGGATCATTAAAAGAAGTCCCTGAGAAGCAGTGAAGGTGGTCGTCATTGCACCGCCGCTGAGGCATCCGTGCACAGCACCGGCAGCTCCTGCTTCAGACTGCATCTCGATAACCTCAACCTTCTTTCCGAATACATTCTGTTTCCCCTTGCTCGACCATGAGTCAGCATACTCACCCATGTTCGAGGAGGGAGTAATCGGATAAATCGCAGCAATCTCGCTGAATGCATACGCAATGTTTGCCGCTGCCGCATTACCGTCAATGGTAATCATGTCTTTTTTACCCATATAAAACACTCCATACGTTGATATTATTTTCACAAGACAGGACCTGGCTCAGCACAAAACTTGCTGTAAAAACTAACGACCCCGCCTTCTCTCAGTAAGGCAATGGAAGTATAACATGAACAATCACCACAATACAACATCGCAGAAGGTGCTTGGAGTCAATTCTAAGCCCCGTATGCAGCCTGCCGGTGATATCATTTCATGCACTGCAAAAAAAACTAATCCTCATAGACTATTGCAGATAATACCGCTACAATAGTCATGAAAAGACTCAGTGCTTTCAGCACCTTGATAGTCAGCAATGCGGTAATATGTACCGCATCCCATTCGACCGTACACTGAGAGCAGATACAGCATGGGCAGACGAATTACTTTATCATATGCCGACTCACTCAACCTAATCGTCCGATACGTCGGTGTGAGATTTCATGAACAGTTCAGGTCATCCATATTCATTATTGCCTATCTGTTTATATTCCAGCATCTGATTCTCGGTTCAGATGTCGGCATATCTCTCAGTGTTATTGCTGGTGTTATGCTGGTTATTGTCGGCCTTACCCTTTTTCTTGAGGGACTAGTGCTTGGCCTGATGCCCCTTGGTGAATCCGTAGGGCTGAAGCTTCCGCAAAAAAGCCGGCTGCGGCAGATGATCCTCTTCGGGCTTATCATCGGCATTATTTCCACACTTGCAGAGCCTGCAGTTGCCACCCTCCGGTCCGCAGGAAGCACGGTGCTTCCCTGGGAAGCACCGCTGCTGTATATGCTTCTTGAGGTCTATCCCGGAGCGCTGGTAGGGGCCGTCGGGGCGGGTGTTGGGATAGCTGTCGCAGCAAGCTTGATCAGGTTCCATTACGGGCTTTCCCTGAAACCCTTTGTACTTCCTTCTCTTGCTCTCGTTCTTACCGCTACGGTTATCTATTCTTTTCATGAAAATCTGAGGACAGTTATTGGACTTGCATGGGACACCGGAGCAGTTACTACCGGACCTGTCACGGTGCCTCTGGTGCTCGCACTCAGCATGGGAGTCTCTCGGGCCTCGGAAAAGAAAGAGGGAGTTGGAGGCGGATTCGGAAGTATCGCTTTAGCCTCTCTTGTGCCGGTTGCAGCAGTAATGGCCCTTGCCTTGATCATAAATACCATGGTGCCCTCACCGATGAAGGAAGCAGAGTTTTTTCAGCCGGAAAACCGAAGCGAAGCACTGAAGGTTACACAGACAGAAGATCAGCTTGAATCAGCAGCCTTTCTTCGGGGAAGTGAAGAGGCACGAAGAATCTTCTACCAGGATGAGCAGGCCTACCTGCAGGCTCTTGACAGGCTGAAACAAGATACATCAGTGCTGGAAGGCATGGATCTCAGCAACTGGCTGCACCTCCATGCATCAGCATCTGAACAGCAGTATCTGAAGCAAAACGCTTCAGCAAGGGATGCTCCCGTTATACAGGTGCCAATACCGGAGGTGATCAGAGAGGAGACAGCATCATCCTTACGTGCTGTTATTCCACTTACCGGTGTGCTGCTTATTATCCTTCTTGCCGTTCTTCGTGATAAACTGCAGTACAAAGACGAATTCATACTTGGAATCTCAATAACCCTGATCGGTATGATGTTTCTTACCTCGGGTATACGGTTAGGCCTTCTCCCGTTAGGTGATTCTGTCGGAAGACAGCTTCCGCGGGTATATCAGGCACAGCACGAGGAAGAGACCTTTGTTCTAGAAAACTTTGACCTGTCACTGGTATATGAAGGGATAGACACTGAAAGCCAGCGGTATCAGTTTTTTTATATCAGGGAGGGAACTGCTGTTGAGAAGGTGATCTATGATCCAGAACACCATGACCGGGACTCTGAAATGTACCGCTATACAAGATATATTCCTCCCCCCTTCGGTACCGGGCTGACAGCAGCCGGCATGTTTTTCGTCCTTCTGTTCGCCTTCGGGCTTGGATACGGCTCAACCCTGGCTGAGCCGGCTCTCAGTGCATTGGGCAGAAGCGTTGAAGAGATCACCGTAGGTACCGTCACCAGGACCGGGGTTATACGTGCAGTCTCTATCGGTGTCGGTGCAGGCCTCGTTGCTGGGGTCCTGCGGATACTGTATTCCATTCCCATGATGTGGATGCTGCTCCCAGTGTACCTGCTTCTTGTTCCGCTGACTCTTCTGAGCGACAATGAGTTTACCGGAATTTCCTGGGACAGCGGAGGGGTCACCACCGGCCCGGTCACCGTCCCTCTGGTCCTGGCCATGGGATTAGGTATCGGAGGTGCGCTCACTGCTGCAGACGGGTTCGGCATTCTGGCCATGGCTTCTGTGTATCCGATCCTTTCAGTGCAGCTCTATGGTTTCATTGTCCGTCTCAGGCAGCGCAGAACTATTCATGTTGTAGAACAGGAGAGCGGCTATGAGTGATCGCATAAGCAGAATCATCTGCAGCATTCATCACCAGCACAGCGGCAGATTCATTGAGACAATACGAGATCTTAATCCTCCTTCGGTGTTTGTTGAATCCTGCAGAACGGTACGAAGGATTGAAAAGCAGCGGCCCTTCGGGCTTCCAGGAGTGAAAGTCCAGCTCAACGACGCTCCAGGCGACAGGTTTCACATAACTGCTCCTGCTGCGAAGGCCGATGAAATCATGCAGACCCTTTCTGAAACAGCAGAAATGGACATACCAGGACACGGCAGCATACTGATCCAGAACCTTAATGCCTGCACGCTGGGATCATCTGATACCATTCGCTCCCCTGAAAAAAACCCTCCCCTCTCTCAGATAACCTGCATCCTTTCAGTAAAAGGATCAGGAGAACAGATGGCCGGAACTGCCCTTGATCTAGGTACAGTAGTTCCTACAGTTACCTTGGGAATTGGGACCGGGATCAGGGACCGTCTCGGGCTTCTGCGTATTACTATTCCCCCCCAGAAGGAACTAGTCCATGTAACCGTTCCTATCCATGATGCTGAGGGCATCATTGGACTCCTGATTGACCATGGTAAACTTGACAGACCAGGGGGCGGATTTATATACCAGACACCTGCAGACCAGGGTATCCTGGACACCAGGATTCGGATTGGTAAGCAGACCCATGCAGCCAGCATAGAACAGATTATTGCCGCATTGGATGATCTCAGGGGTTCAACAGCCTGGAGAAAACGGTTCATCGAACCGGGAGCAAGCTCCCAGAGATACATCAGAAACAGCTGTGAACTCATTGCATCATGTTCTGAAGGAAATTCCAGTGAAGTAGTGGAGACCGCTATGAAGGCCGGTGCCGGAGGTGCTACCATATCAAAGGTGCAGCGAATCGGAGAGACTGAATCATCTGCATGGGAACGGATAACCATCATAGTTCCTTCAAAAAAATGTACAGCTGTATACCAGTCGCTTGCAAACCTCCAGAATAACACACCCGAAGTCTTCGGATGTGTTGAGGTGCTCAATGTCCCCCTTGCCTACTCCTACGGCGGGTAATTCAGCCAGGCAGTTCAAAGTTATCTGAAACTGCATATTCAGGTGACTGCCCCAAAAACTTCCCTTTTTTATGTGAAAGCTATCATAGAATTGAATCAAACCCCATGCTTCTTCGGATGT
>PWNW01000026.1 GCA_003557605.1 Spirochaetaceae bacterium | reverse complement strand
TCCCTCTTCGGTCACCTTTTCCATCAGGGCCATGCCGATTCCCTGGGTGATCCCTCCGTACATCTGTCCGAGCAGCATCGCACGGTTGATCGCCTTGCCGATATCATGTCCTGCGGCAACATTGGTGACCCGAATTTTTCCGGTCTTTTTATTCACCAGAACTTCAGCGCACTGGCAGCTGTAGACATAGGTGAAATATGCATCACCCTGACCTGTTGTATCATCCCAGGTGACATTCGGCCCCTGATAGGTGCCGAAGGCATAGGGAGCAGCCCGCTGAAGGTACATCTCCCGCATTGCCTCGTCCCAGGTCAGGCTGTTGTCATAGGTGAGTCCCCAGATTTTATCGTCATGGAAGGTGACCTCTTCGCTGCGGCATTTCAGCCGCTGGGCAAGGTGCTTTGAAAGCAGCAGCTTCAGCTGGTTTGCCGCCAGCACAACCGAACTTCCCCCCATGATGGTGCCCCTGGTCGCTACAGTCGTGCCGCTGTCAGGTATAGTGCTGGTGGAAGAGCGTCGGTAGCGTATACGCTTATGATCAATGCCAAGCTCCTTGGCAAGAACAAGGACCATCACTGATTCAGACCCCTGGCCGTTTTCATGGATGCCCGTCTCCAGCAGCAGGGAACCGTCAAGCTGTCCGTTGATCACGCAGGAGCAGTAGTCCATTCCTTCAGCCCCGAGGCTTGAACCACGATAGCTCACCGAAAGGCCAATCCCATACAGCTCATCGCCCTCGCTCTTCCCGTGAGAGCAGGCCTCATATTTTTTTCTGTATCCTATGGCATGGACTACCTCGTTCATCACCTCTTCCAGACTGACAGTATGGGTGTCAAGAATTTGCCCGGTGACGGTTTCTCCGTTCTGCTTGACCATGTTCATCCTGCGTATGCCCAGAGGATGGATGCCCAGGGCATGGGCGCCCATGTCTATGAGCTGCTCAACGGCAAAGTTTACCTGGGGAGCGCCGAATCCGCGCATAGCTCCGCGGAAGACATTGTTGGTGGCAACTCCATAGACGTCAGCCTTTACATGATCTACGGCATAGGGGCCGCAGCACTGGGCAATGGAACGCCAGGTGACCCAGGGAGTGACCGAAAGATATGCCCCCGAGTCTGCATAGATGTTAGCTTCAACAGCGAGAATTCTGCCTTCACTGGAGAATCCCATCTTGTAGTGCATCCGGTAGGGATGGCGTTTATAGGTCTCCCTGATGGAATCCTCTCTTGAGTAAGACAGTTTTACCGGTCTCCCCGTAAGCCGTGCACCGAGGGCTGCACGGGCGCATACGGCGGCGGCATTGTCATCCTTGCCCCCGAAACCTCCACCTACCGGGATAGTGTACACTTCAATATCAGAAAGAGGTTCGTTGAGAAAGGCTGCAGTAAATTTTCTGGTGCTGAAGGGATGCTGCATGCTTCCGTATATCTCCATGACACCGTCATAGCGGGGAACGCATACTGCCGATTCGCATTCCATATAGGCCTGTTCAACCACCTGGGTATGAAAGGTCTCTTCAACAATCTGCTCACACTGGGAAAATATTCCCGAAGGATCGCCGTGCCGAAGCTGGTGATGCACCACAATATTTGAATCCCCCGAGGCAGGCACCACCGGAGCAAATGGATCAAGTGCTTCATCTACCGTCAGTACCGGTTTTACCGGATCTGCGGTAATCACTACTTTTTCTGCGGCCTTCAGGGCCTGTTCCCGGGTCTCGGCAACCACCAGGGCACAGACGTCGCCCCAAGATCGGATGGTGTCTGAGACCAGTATGGGAAAATCCTGGGTGATCTGTCCGTAGGTGCAGGTTCCAGGCACATCCCCGGCAGTAATTACCCGTACGCACCCGGGTGAAGCTTCAGCCTGGGATGTGTCGATTCTGACATGTTTTGCTGAGACATAATCAGCATACACACTGACCATATGCAGCATCCCGGGAAAACTGTAGTCATCGGCATACTTTGCTTTCCCCGTTACTTTTGCAGTCCCGTCGTTTCTGTAGGCTTTAATTTTTGTCATGTAATCCCCTGATTGCAGCATGATACAACAGATCGCTCCTGCTGTACAGAACAGATGTTCAATCTTCTTGGGCCATTCCCGTGCGCTGCAGGAATTTTCTGCCGTGTTCGGTCATCTCCCGAAACCTCAGGATCTCAAACCGTGCAAGCATTTTTCCGGTGGGGGTAATCTTATAGATTTTTTTCTTTCTTCCTTCTTCCTGCGCCTCTTCAAGGGAGATGAGATTATGGGCCATGAGATTCTGGAGCACCCCGTAGAGGGTTCCCGGGGACAGAACAATTCTTCCCCTGCTCAGTGCTTGTACCTTCTTGATAATCCCGTACCCGTGGAGCGGGTCCACCAGGGAAATGAGGATGTAGTAGGTTGATTCAGTGAGGGGCGACAGTGCGAGGGGATCATTTTGCTTCATCAATCCTTCCAGCTCCTAGTCCCAGGGTGCTTTGGTTTCCCTGTGGATCTGAATCTCATCAATGACTCCTTTGCCGGTCCTCTCAGCTAAAAAGAGCACAATCTCGCCAATCTCCTCAGGGGTTATCATCTCATTGGAGGCAATATCGGGGCGCATGGTCACACTCATCTCAGTGCCCACACCTCCAGGCATAATAAGGTGGACCCGGATTCCCTCATGGTACACCTCCCGGGCCAGAACTTTGGTAAGACCTGCCAGTGCGTGCTTTGAAGCACTGTAGATACTCTGGTTTTCATATCCCTTTATCGAGACCACCGAACCGATCTGGATGATTACCGGGGAATCCGATTTTCTCAGCAGGGGAAGGGCCGCTTTGGAGAGAAAAAAGGGAGCTCGTGCATTAACGGTCATAACCTGCTCCCAGTCAGCAAGGGTGCTCTCTTCTATTGGTGCTGCGAATGACATGCCAGCATTGTTTACCAGCAGGTCTATGCCGCCTAACACTTCCTCAGCACGGTTAATAATCATCTCAGGGCTATCGGGATCAAGCATGTCCGCAGCAATGCCGTGGACTTCAGCTGATTGAGAAAGCTCGGTAACCGCCTTGGCAAGACGGTCTGGGTCCTTGCCGGTAATAAGGAGGTCATAGGAATGTGATGCAAGGATCTGGGCAACGGCACGGCCGATGCCCCGCGATGCTCCGGTAATGACTGCTTTTTTTCTCTTCATGGTCTGGAGTATGCCATATTCCACGTTCCTTGTCATTCCATTTCAAATCCGAACACCCTGCAGATAAGTTCCAGATACGGTCTATGGTGTCCCGGCATCAGAATCTGGTGATGGGAATAGACCTGCTTCATCAGAGAATGCCCGTCGGGCACCTTCATTACCGCACCGTTGCGGCAGTCACTGCCGGGATACTGCATATATCCCTTCAGCTCCCCTTCAATGACCATCATATGCTTCAGTGCTCCGTCGATTTTCACCATGGTAACCGGCCCCTCAGGAAACCTCACATCAAGAGCATGGGCCTTCTTGTCTACGATGCCGAGCACGGGGGGCACCGCCTTCCAGGAAGAGCAGAAGCTCCGGGGAGCAAGGCCGAAGAAGCCGCAGTGGGCAAGCAGGATATGGTTTTCCGGTTCGTCAATGATTTCAGGGAATGAGGGTATCCTCTCATGTTTCAGTGCCGCCATCCCCATCAGGAAGGGATAGATGTTGGTCATCATCACAGGGATTTGCAGTGTATGGTGCAGCAGGTACTTCACAGCAAGGGAAAGAGTGTCGCCTTCACATGCCCACAGAATCCCTTCACGTTCAAACAGCAGATTCCATGCGATGCAGGGAGTGGAGGAAGAGAAATGCGATTCGTTCAGGCAGTTTGCCCCGATACCGCCTGCAGCGCCAAATTCTGCCAGCTCCTGCTTCACTGACAGATAGTACCGTGCTGCAGCTTGCTTCGCCTCCTCTGTGAGTTCCTCAGAAACTGGAAGGTCCTTCCAGGAGGACAATTCCTCCAGTACCGCCTCCTGGGGAATGGTCCGCTGGGTTTTCCCTAAATCCTTCAGGCTTTTTCTAGTAATAGTGATGCCTAAGCGCTCCCGTATGATCTTTGTGCATTCATCGGTCCACCAGTAGAAGCACTTGAAGATCTCAGGCTGGAATCCCTCTCCCGGATTGTCCTGGAACACGAGAAACCTGGCGGCGGCCATGGATTTCCTGAGAGCCAGCGCCCGGCAGGCAACCCGTGCCTGGGATTCATGGTAGGGAGCAAGGACGCTGACCCCTTTTCCCCGGAGAAAATTCATAATTTCCCAGTCCCACATGGAGATGGTCATGAATTCAGAGGTGAGAACCAATATGGGAATGGAAATCTGGGCGAACTCATCGCTCCGCTCATATGCCTCACCGAGGATTTCCGGAAGCAATACGGCGTCCGCCTCTGCCGGCAGGGTTTCTCCGAGTCCGACTGGCTCCAGCAGTTCAGCGCAGTCTGCAAGCTTCTCCTTGATATGACCTGTCTGTAAGCTGAACTTCTCTGTGCAGTCACGGGGAAAAAACACCGGTACGAGCTTCGCTTTCATGAAACAACCTCCAGAGACGTAGTTTAATATGATGCCGGGCTAAAGCAGTCAGTTCTTCCGGTACAGTTTGGCTGTCTTGAACAGCCACGGAGCGCCAAGGGTTATCCATGCACCCATGACGAAGTATCGGAGAAACGTCATCAGCGACATCAGCAGTTCCTGCTCCTCCGCAATCCCCGGAAGGGAGATGAACACTGTTCGGGTAAGCTGCCGCAGTGCGAAAAGCACCGCAACTCCTGCAGCCCCTTTGATAACCTGCTGCCACCACGCTGCTTTCTCAGTAAATTTGATATGGGCTTTCTCAATCCGGTATCCCCACAATGCAGAAAGGATGAATCCGAGGACCGTAGGGGAGAGACCGAATGATTTGTTGAGGTACAGCATCAGCACGATCGCTCCGGTGAGGAGATAATATGCCTTGCCGTTTAATGAAAGAGATCCCCTCCGGTGCAGGAATTCGAATCCCGCAAGGATCAGCAGCCCGATGAGCACTCCGGCAATCACATCTAAGGGGAAGTGGACGCCGAGATACACCCGTGAAAAAGCTACAAGCGCTATGAGAACTCCAGCGGTAATATAGGCCCACTTACGGTTAATCTCCCGGGCAAGGTATCCCCAGAATGCGGTATTGCCCTGGGCGTGGCCGCTGGGAAACGAGAACCCGTCTTCCTCAATTAGCTGTACCGCAGCATCAGGCCGTTCAATCATATAGTTGTACTTGATAGCATTGTTCAAGTAGATGGACAGAACAAACACAATCGCGAAACGGATGCCGAATTCCTTGCTGTAAATCCAG
>PWNW01000063.1 GCA_003557605.1 Spirochaetaceae bacterium | reverse complement strand
CACGCCGGTCCTCCGATTCCCACTCCTGATGCACAATGCCTGGGAGCTCATACGTTCCGCTACGGAATCTACCCCTTTTCAGGTGCCGTAGAAGAGAGCGGCATCATAGAAGCATCTGCGCACTTTGATTCCCAGATCCTTTGGTCACAGACAGCAAATCCGCCCCTGAATAATCCACGGGAATTGTCACTGATAGCTCTTGAGCCTGCTTTTCTCCAGATGTCCGCTCTGAAGATAAGTGAGGACGGGCAGTACATATGTCTCAGATTCTGGAACCCTGGAGATGATGAAATACGAGCACGTCTTTTCGGGGAACTGAAGGTGACTGAAGTGTGGAAGTCCCGGGCAGATGAAAAGCCCCTGGAAAAGCTTGCTGTCAGCGGCCCGGAGCTTAACCTCTCCCTCGCCGTCAAGCCCCATGAGATTGTCACGCTCCTCATTACACCTGTGCGGGAATAACCTATCACTGCCGAAGGTGACAGCTGCCGATTTGATAGCAGAGGCACTGTTTTCCCGGGCACCGGGAGCAGGCCTGCTGCTTCTCCCTTCTGAGAGCCTTTTCCTTGTCTTTGCCCAGGATGAAATACGAGCAGACAGTTTTTTTCGGGATGAACATTCCCTGGTTTCCCGCTGATCTGATGAGGGAATGCGCACCGGTGACCGTAATGATTTCACATGTTCCAAAATCTCCGGGAAACGTTTCGTCGGGATACCGCTCATCGATGACGTAGTATCCGTACGCACGAACCTGATTGAAAACTGCCCGGTGCATGTGCAGTAGGGTGCAGGTGCCCGCTGCATCCAGAAAGGTTCCCTTCATATATGCACCTTCACTGAACAGCTGACTTACTTTCTTCTCCAGCTTGTCCCCAATGGTCCATAGTGCGCATACCGCATCGTGATGGGCTGGCATGCCCTTCTGCACAGGGGCAAGGAAGGCTGCCGGGCAGAGGAGATGCTTCCACTCTTCTTCCCAGAACCGGAGGAAGTCTGCAAAGCTTCCCTGCACAGCAGGTGACCGTGAGCCGGCCATTTCCGCCAGGCTCTGGAGAGATATGGTGAATTCTCCGTCACAGCGCTGATGCATATCAGGGCTGCCGGTATGTTGGAACGCTATCTTGAGTGTGTATTCCATGGAGTACCGCTTCTGTATAATTCAAGGTATCTTCCGGCGTAGGGATCAGTCCCCATAAGAAAGTCAATAGTTGCTGCAATCCACTGGATGTTGGGGGTGTATGGGCTGATCATGGCAACATCAAGTCCCCACGACACAGCCGCGGTAAAGTATACGCTGTCGATTATCAGGGGGTTGGGCATCATGTATCCAGCATTGCTGTTTCCCACAAGCGCAGGCACCTCCAGCTGTCTGTGAAACGCCTGGATCGTCTCCAGTGTCATCCGCATGCTGTCAGGGCATACGCCCGAAGGGAGGCATACAGCATCCATCATGACATCTTTTTTCGGTATGCCGAACTTTCCTGCGGCCTCCAGGATACGGGATGCTACGCTCAGTCTCCGCTCCAGGGTGCCGGGAACACCCTGCTCATCGACCAGGGCAGTACCCACTGCAGCACCGAACGTGTGCACCACAGGAAGCATAGCTTCCAGGTTGCTCCATTCCCCGTTAACGCAGTTGCACAGTGCCTTATACGGATAGGCTTCCAGAGCAAGCCCGAGGGCATCGGGGTTCCGTGTATCAACGGCAATAGCGCAGCCTGTCTCCTCATATAGTGTCTTCACCGCTTTGGGAAGCAGGTACTCTTCTTTGCGTGCAAGGGAAGGTTCCATAAGCTGGACGTTGAAAACCGCAAGTCCGTTATCCATACCGTCTTGGGCGAGCGCAGTCAGTGAGGAGAAATTTCCTGATTCGACTTCCCTGCGGATCTTTTCATGCTGAATAGCGTACCCGCACTGATCGTTCACGCAAAGGGTAGGTTTCCCGGCGCCGAAGGATATGATGCCTCCGGGATAAGAAAGAGATCCTGGGGGGCATGTACTGTCCATACCATATCTCCATGCCGAAGGGCTGAAGCGATGCTACAGCAGAGACCGCAGTTCATTGATAAGCTCCTCTTTTCCCGGTATGAGAGAATCATACTTGAGCTTCCCGTTGATGTAGAGGCTCGGGAGATTCCGTATTCCCTGCTTTTTCATCCTGGCAATATCTTCCAGCTTATTGTAGCGGTATTCAGCCATGGTGACAACGTCGCCAAGTTCCTGCTTGGCCGACTGGGCAACGTTGAGCATGTAGGTGCAGGCAGCGCAGGCTTCAGGATCAAGAGTAAAGACTTCCAGCAAGGGTTTTTCCAGGTGTTCGTAATCGGGGAGGTTCACCTGGATACCGGCAGTTGCATCAGTTTCCCGGTAATCCTTTACCACCTTCCTGGCAGTTTCAGGATCATGGACGGCCTGTGCACATGCAATACCGTTCTGCACTGGAACTGCGTAGGGCATGTCGCATCCGGGAGAGATGATGAGATTTTTATTCTCCAGAGTATCGATGAGATGTAAAACGGCCTTCATATTATCCTGCTGGGTGCCGTACAGCATCACGGTGGAGAGGGGAATATTTCCTCCCAGGCATATATTGTACCGTTTGGTTATCTTCTGCGCCTCTGCCATATCGAGATTTTCGTCCACCGATACCGCATCCGGTGCCGTACGGCACATGCCCTCAATATTCCTGATTGCATTACCGCAGACGAAGAAAGCTGAGAACGTTCCCCGGGACCTGATATAGTCAAAGATTCGACGATAGTTCTCTTCGCAGTAGAGAGAAAAATGCTTAGGTGATATTTGTGACAGCAGAGGGTCCACAGGTGTGACCACGTCAGCTCCCTGGTCAGCATACATGGATGCCATATCGAGGGCGGCATCGGTGCACCGGTCGATGAGCTCTTTGGTGTAATCAGGATCTTTCATCATATCCATGAAGAGAGTGCTTCCCCTCAGGTGAGAAGCAAGCGTGAAGGGCCCGCAGAAGAGACCGTAAAGGGCCGTGTCCTTCCCCACAGTGCTCTTCAGCCTCTCCATAGCATCCAGCACTACTCCCAGACGGCCCTGACCGGGCTGGAGCCTGATGGATGGGACCTGACGGCTGTCACCGAGGGGATGAGAAATCACGCTGGGGGGGGAATCCTCAGCCCAGTGCAGTTCGCAGCCTAAGATTTCCGCTTCCAGCTGCAGATCAAATGATACGGGAATACCGTCGGGCTTATAGAGACGGGCAGCCTCCTCTATGCTTTCAGCCAGGAGATTGCTATCCTGCAGCACCTGGCTGGCAGTATAGCCCTTGAGATATCCTGCATGGATACCTGTAAACGGCACCCAGGGAACCCTGGGGGCCTCTTCATGCCTCAGGACTTTGAACAAAAGTTCCTTTCCAGTCATAATTTTCTCCCGTATCCGCAGATATCAGATGATCAGGTGTATACCCCGTCTGAAGGAAGCGGCATGCCGAGTTCAGCAGATCGTCTGCGCATCCTCAGATAGAGGTCCAGATGCTCAGATATGGGCTCCAGCGTATCCAGATTGTAGAGCTCATTGAAGGGCCGCCCCATAGGGGGCTCCTGGGTATGGTAAGCTTCGTATTCCGGAATGAGCGCATTGGCTATGCTGTTGGCCGTCTCTATCGTGATCTTTCCTCCACCCTTATGGCAGGCTGCTGCAAACCAAATATCCAGGGGGGTCAGATGGTTTTTATACTTCCCTCCGGCGGATCTCGGGGCAATGGTAAAGGTTAATCCGGAGGCTGAGTTTGCGGCAAATCCGACTATGGTCTCCAGATAGAACATTTCCGTGCACGGACCGCCTACCTGGTTTATGGTCTTCAGCATGATAAGATGGGTATTTCGTGCCACCGCCTGGGTTGCCACAGACTGGGACCAGAGTGCATGGCGGTTGCAGTTTCCCGAGTAGCGGATGTCGTATGCGGGGTTTCCTGACATATGGGCCTGATGGATGGAATACTGGAGGAGATCTCCAGCTATGCTGGCTATTGCAGAGGTCTCAGGACCTCCGGTAAACCCTCCGATCATGTTCGGTGAACCCGATTCTATGAATCCGCCGACAGCTAGCGTCTGGATGCATTTATGGAGTGAGCAGTAGTTAGTCTTAAGTGATGAAGGAATCAGCACCAGGGCAATCTGGGGCTGATCAAATAATCCGAAGGTAGCAAGATTACCGTACTCAGTACTGCTGCTGGCCACCAGCATATTGGGTATTCCCTGGCGTCCTGCCCTGAACTGAGCTTCCTTTCGCAGCTGCATTTCCCGGAAGGAAGCCGCAGTTTCATACGGCGTGTTTGCCAGAAGCGGGACCCCGTAGACGGTATCCAGGGACGGCCCTTCATGGACATCCACAAGATTGCTTCGCAAAGCAGCCTCAATAAGAGGCACATAGTAGTCCTCATCCATCTGAATCGAGAGGGGGCCCCCGAACACAGGTGATACTCCGTCTTCCGGTCTTCTCGCCTTGATGGTCCGCTGATCAAGACCCGTACCTACGGTCAGTTCGCTGGGAGCGGATTCCACCGAAGCAGCCAGCTCCTCTTCTGTCACTTGGATTAATGTCTCCGTATCGGTGTTGTAAAGCCCCAGGCGCACCGCCGCCTCGCAGCCGGCCTTGAAGAAGGCATCCGCCAGTTCACCATGACTGTTTACCGGGTTTTCCAGATCGCAGGTGCCCAGCAGGCCGTGCTTCTGAGCTATTTCCTTCAGGGTCCGGGGAAGTACCTTGTAATCCCATTCTTTTTCAAGAATCCGTTTACCCCTGCGTCCCCTCTCCATATACTTTACCAGTTCTCGTATTGAATGGCTCACATCGTCACTCCTTATTCCATGGGATATGAATTGCCGGTTACTCACATATCAGGGGGTCTTTTGGTGAATTGCCGCCCGCGATCAGCTTGTTGCACAGCTTCACCGCAAGATTCGCAGTTCTGGCGTACCCGTCGGCACGAATCTTTCTCGTCCATTCAGGGGTAATCGGTCCCCCGCCGACGATGACCTTATACGTATCACGGAGTCCCTCAGCCTCCAGACGGCCGATAAGCTCCTCCTGGTAGTAGGCAGAAGTGGTCAGCAGGGAGGATACCGCAATAATGTCTGCGCCCACTTCGGCGGCTTTATCGATGTATTCATTTACTGAAACATCGGTCCCCAGATTGAATACCTTATACTTGTTCACCGAAAGCTGGATGGCTACCAGATTCATGCCGATATCATGGAGGTCACCCTTGGCAGTTCCTATCACGACTTTGCCCTGGTGCCTTCCCTCCTTGCTGGTGATTGCCGGGGCAAGCTCTGTTATGAGGGCATT